>NZ_JBNNVR010000020.1:0-72296 GCF_050280645.1 Pseudomonas sp. NPDC089554 | reverse complement strand
ACGGGATAATAATCCATTTTTCCGGGGCGCCCTTTTCGGGGGCATGCCCGCTCCTACTGGTTCATCACGGTCCCTGTAGGAGCGGGCTTGCCCGCGAATGCTTTGGTACAGCCGAAATCAGGCTTCCAGGTATTTCCCCGCCAGCTGCTCCGCCGCCTTGCGCGCAGGCTGCTGAAGGTGCGGCGCCACCAGCATCATCACCTGGTACACCACGATCCCCACATCACCCTCGCGCCCGATCACCCGCTGGTAATCCAGTGAAAACAGCAAGGTCAGGGTGATCTGCTCCACCAACTGCCCCAGTGCCTGCATTTCGCTCACCAGCAACCCCTGCGCCTTCAGGCTTGCCAGCAAGGCCGCCAGCGTGCGCTTGAGCGCGTTGATCAGGTTGCGCATGCCGCGGGCCAGCTTCGGCAGCCTGCCGGCCAGGTTCGACAGGTCCTGGAACAGGAAACGGTATTGCGCCATGCGCTCGACGATCAGGTGCAGGAACAGCCAATAGTCCTCGGCATCCAGGCGCACCTCGAGGGGTGGGTCGAGCAGCGGCATCAGCTCTTCCTCGAAGCGCTCGAACAAACCCAGCACCAGCGGCTCCTTGCCGTGGAAGTGGTAGTACAGGTTGCCGGGGCTGATGCCCAGTTCATTGGCGATTTCCAGGGTCGAGACATTCGGCTCGCCCTGGGCGTTGAACAACTGCTGGGCGCAGGCCAGGATGCGGTCGCGGGTCTTCATCGGCTCAGCGCGCCAGCACGTAGGTACCGGGCGACGGGCCGAGCACGGGGTAGGCGGCATTGCCCAACGTGGCGCGTGGCGCCTTCAGGCTGCCGGAGCGCTGGCCGATCCACTCCACCCACTGCGGCCACCAACTGCCGTCGCTGCGTTGCGCGTCATAGAACCAGGCCCGTGGGTCGCCCGACATCTTGGGGTTCTCCAGGTAGTAGGCCTTGGGGTTGCCGGGCGGGTTGATGATGCTCTGGATATGCCCGCTGTGCGACAGCACGAAACGCCGCTCGCCACCGAGCAGCAAGGCCGAGCGATACACCGCGTCCCAGGGGGTGATGTGGTCGTTGCTGCCGGCCACGGTGAAGCTGTCGACAGTTACCTGCTTGAGGTCGATCGGCGTGCCGCACACCTCGAGGCCTTCGGGGTGGGTGAGCGGGTTGAGCTTGAAGAAGTCCAGCAGGTCGCCGTGCAGCGCCGCCGGCAGGCGGGTGTTGTCGGCGTTCCAGTAGAGGATGTCGAAAGCCGGCGGGTTCTTGCCGAGCAGATAGTTGTTGACCCAGTAGTTCCAGATCAGGTCGTTGGGGCGCATCCAGGCAAAAATCCGCGCCACCTCGCCGCCGTCCAGTACGCCGCGCTGGTAGGAGCGGCGCTTGGCGGCCTCGATGGTTTGCTCGTCGGCGAACAGGCTGGCGGGGCTTTCGAACTGGCTGTCGAGCAGGCTCACCAGGTAGGTGGCGCTGCGCACTCGGTTCAACTGGCGCTTGGCCTGCAAGTGGCCTTGCAGCGCGGCCATGGTCAGGCCGCCGGCGCAGGCGCCCATCAGGTTCGGGTCGCGGTTGCCGCTGATGCTGCGGCAGGCGTTGAGGGCTTCTTCCAGGGCCTGCACGTAGCTCGACAGGCCCCATTCGCGGTGGCGTGGGTCGGGGTTGCGCCAGCTCACCATGAACACTTGCAGGCCGTTCTTGAGCATGTACTGGACGAAGCTGTTGGTTGGGCCCAGGTCGAAGATGTAGAACTTGTTGATCTGCGGTGGCACCACCAGCAGCGGGCGCGAGTACTGCTTCTCGCTCATCGGCTTGTACTGGATCAGCTCCAGCAAATCGTTGCGAAACACCACCGCGCCGGGGGTAGTGGCCAGGTTGCCGCCGACCTCGAAGGCGCGCTCGTCCACCTGCCGGGGCAGGCCGTCGTTGTGGCGCAGGTCGTCGACCAGGTGCGCCAGCCCGCGCACAAGGCTCAGGCCGCCGGTGTTGAGCAGTTCCTTGACCGCCATCGGGTTGAGCAGCGTATTGCTGGGCGACACCGCGTCGTTGAGCAGGTTGAACAGGAAGTGCGCGCGGGCGCGGTCGTCGTCGCCCAGCGAGCTTTCCTCGATCCACTGGCGGGTCTGCTTCTGCCAGGCCAGGTAGGCTTGCAGGCCGCGTCGGTAGAACGGGTTCTGGCTCCAGGTGGGATCGCTGAAGCGGGCGTCGCGCGGGTTCGGCTGGTTCGGGGTGTCGCCGAGCAGCACACGGCCCAGCTGGCCGCCGAGGGCCAGCAGGTGGTGCGCGGTGTGCAGCGGGTTGCGCAGGCCAATGCGGCCGACCTGGCGCAGGGTCGAGACCAGGTCGCGGCCGCGCAGGCCAGTCATGGCGTTCTGCACGTTCATGCTGGTGGCGGGGGGCGATGCCTTCCCTTTTTCCGGTTTGTCTTTCATGGCAACACTCCCTCGTCGTTCCACGTTTTGCGGTGTGCTCTTCGCGGTGCTGCGGCGATCCGACAAGCCCGCTTCCACAGGGGCCTCGTGCCCCTCGGAAAATGCAAAGCAACCGCAGCCTCAACCGCCGGAAGCCGGACGCGGGTGCATCACCGCGCGTTGGCGCTCCTGCTGGAGGAATTTCATGATGATCGGGGCGACGGCCTCGGCTCGGGTGATCAGAAACAGGTGGCCGTCGTCGATTATGTGTAGCTGTGCGTTGGGAATTCGCCAAGCCAGCAGGCGCATGTTGATCAGCGGAATCAGCGGGTCGTCGTCGCCGGCCAGCACCAGGGTCGGCTGGCTGATCTTGTGCAGCCAATGGATGCTGGTCCAGCCCAGGCCCGCGAACAGCTGCCAGTAGTAACCCGCCTTGCCACCGGAGCGCACCTTGGCAGCGTGGTGCATGGCCAGCTCCGGGTCGCGACGAAAGCCACCGCCATAGATCAGCGGGGCGATGCGGATGACATGGGAGGGCTGCACATAGCGGCGCGGGCTGGCCATCATCCATAGCACCTTGGGCTTGCCCGGCACCATGACGGCCCCCGCCGCCGTGGCGGCCAGCACCAGCTTCTTGCAGCGCTCGGGGTAGTCATGGGCGAACTGCTGGGCCAGCGCCCCGCCCCAGGACACGCCGATCACACTGACCTGGCCGTAGTCCAGGTAGTCGAGCATGCGTGCGGTGAGCTTGGCCAGCCCGGAGAAGCGGTAGGGGCGGCTGGGTGTGGACGAGCCGCCGACACCGGGCACGTCGAACGCGATGACTTCCAGGTCCGGGTCCAGCGCCTCGATGAACGGGAACACCAGTTCGAGGTTGGCGCCGATGCCGTTGAAGATCAGCAGCGGCGTCATGTGCGGCTTGCCGGGGCGGACGGCCGTGCGGATGGACTGGTTGTCCAGCTCTACGGTCCTGAAGATATACGGTTGCGACATGCACGGGACTCTAGGGTTGAGAATGCGCCGTGGTCACCTGGGGCGGCCACGGCGGTTGGGCTCAGCGTTCGTGGACGTAGGTGCCGGGCGCCGCTTCCCCGGCGGCGAAGGCGCGGTTGCCCAGGCGCGTCGGCGCCTTCTTCAGCTCGCCGGCGCGTTCGGCCAGCCAGGTCTGCCAGTGCAGCCACCAGGAGTCGGCGTGCTTGACCGCGTTTTCCTGCCAGGCCAACGGGTCGTCAGGGCGATCTTCGCCGGTGAGGAAGCGTGCCTTGGGGTTGCCCGGCGGGTTGAGGATGCTCTGGATATGCCCGCTGTTGGACAGCACGAACTCGATCTTGCCGCCGAACAGGTGCGCCGAGCGGTAGCACGACTGCCACGGGGTGATGTGGTCGGCGGTGCCGGCGACGCTGTAGATGTCGCACTGCACCTTCTTCAGGTCGATCGGCGTGCCGCACACTTCCAGGGCATCGGAGCGGGTCAGCGGGTTGTTCTTGAACATCTCGATCAGGTCGCCGTGGAAGGCCGCCGGCAGGCGCGTGGTGTCGTTGTTCCAGAACAGGATGTCGAAGATCGGCGGCTCGTTGCCGAGCAGGTAGTTGTTGACCCAGTAGTTCCAGATCAGGTCGTTGGGGCGCATCCAGGCGAACACCTTGGCCATGTCGCTGCCTTCCAGCACGCCGGACTGGTAGGAGTGACGCTTGGCCGCTTCCAGGGTCTGTTCGTCGACGAACAGCGCCACCTGGGTGTCCACTGTGGTGTCGAGCACGCTCACCAGCAAGGTCAGGGCGTTGACCTTGGTTTCGCCGATTGCCGCGTAGTGGCCCAGCAGCGCGGTGCAGGTGATGCCGCCGGAGCAGGCGCCGAGCATGTTCAGGTCTTTCGCGCCGGTAATCGCCAGCACCGCGTCCACCGCTTCCTTGAGCGCGTCGATGTAGGTCGACAGGCCCCATTCGCGCTGGGCCTTGGTGGGGTTGCGCCAGCTGATGATGAAGGTCTGCTGGTTGGAGCGCAGGCAGAAGCGCGCCAGGCTCTTCTCTGGGCTGAGGTCGAACACGTAGAACTTGTTGATCTGCGGTGGCACCACCAGCAGTGGGCGGGCGTGCACCTGCTCGGTGATCGGGCGGTACTGGATCAACTCCAGCACGTCGTTGCGAAACACCACCGCGCCTTCGCTGGTGCCGAGGTTCTTGCCGACCTCGAAGGCGTCCATGTTCACCTGGCTGGGCATGCCGCCATTGTTGACCATGTCCTTGGCCAAGTTGGACAGCCCGTCGAGCAGGCTCTTGCCGCCGGTCTCGAAGAAGCGCTTGACCGCTTGCGGGTTGGCCAGGGTGTTGGTGGGTGCCATGGCTTCGGTCATCAGGTTGATGACGAACTGGCCGCGGCTGATGTCCTGGGGCGACAGGTCGCTCTCGGCGATCCAGTCGTTGAGTTCCTTGCGCCACGCCAGGTAGGTCTGCAGGTAGCGACGGTAAAGGGGGTTCTGGCTCCAGGCCGGGTCGTTGAAACGCCGGTCGTCGCCTTCGGGCAGCAGGGCAGACTTGCCCAGCAAGACGTTCTTCAGTTCCAGGCCGAAATGCGCCACGTGCTTGGCGCTGTGCAGCGGCTGCCGGACTGCCTGGCGCAGCACGGTACGTGCCGAACTCAGCAGGTCCTTGCGGCGGATACCGATGACCGGGTTCAGGCCCAGGGTGTTTTCCGAGGCCTGCCGCTGCAGCTCATCGTTGTTCTTATTACTCATCTACGACGCTCCGTTGTCCTGAGACGAGTACCGGGAGGCTGTGGCGGGTACACAGACGACTGCCCGGTACTGCTGCTCGGGTGACCAGTGATAACGAACAGCGGTTGCGGGCCGGATGCATTCGGCGATGAGCTGCGGGTTACCTGCGCGTGAAGACAGCCTGCGGATCCTCGCGACCTCTACATACCGGCCTGGCCCCCGCACGTTCATGCAACACAGCAAACGATGCAGGGAGCTTGCCAGCTCCATTGGTTACCCGACTTTCATGTAATGCGCAAGACAACCCTTCATGGGCTGTCAAGAAGGCATTCAAGCAGATGAGATTAGAAAATGCGCTCTAAAGCGTAGGAGCCTTGAGCTAGAGCATCAGTTTAACCACCGACTCGGACGGGTCGCGGGATTTTCCGGCCTTGTGCAATTCATCGAGGTATTCGGCCCACAGCTGCTCCTGGCGCAGGCACAGCTGCTCGAGGTACTCCCAGGTGAACAGTCCGCTGTCATGGCCGTCGTCGAAGGTCAATTTCAGTGCATATTGGCCGGCCGGCTCCAGGCCGCTGAGGCCGACGTTGATCTTGCCGAATTGCAGGATGGGGTTGCCGTGGCCCTGGACCTCGGCGGAGGGGGAGTGCACCCGCAGGAATTCGGCGGGCAGCTGGTAGACCTCGCCGGGGGCGTAGGTGAGGCTGAGGGTTTTGGAGGCTTTGTGCAGGTTGATGGCGGTGGGCAGGCGGGCCATGGGGGAATCTCTCGGCAGCGGGTGGTGCTAGCTTCCCGTTTGTGCCGTTGGGATTCAAGGGGCCTCGGCGGTGGATGGCACCGGCTGCGCCGGTGTTCGCGGGCAAGCCCGCTCCTACAGGGATCTGCGTAACCTGTAGGAGCGGGCTTGCCCGCGAAGAAGGCACCGCCTTTTTTACAGGATGTAGCGCGACAGGTCTTCGTTCTGCGCCAGCTCACCCAGGTGGCTGTTCACATAGGCCGCGTCGATACGAATCGGCGCTTCGTCATGGGCGCTGGCCAGGTCACCCGCACTGAACGATACCTCTTCGAGCAGGCGCTCGAGCAGGGTGTGCAGGCGACGAGCACCGATGTTCTCGGTCTTCTCGTTGACCTGGAAGGCGATCTCGGCCAAGCGCTTGATGCCCTCGGCGTCGAACTCGATGTTCAGGCCTTCGGTCTTGAGCAACTCGCGGTACTGCTCGGTCAGCGAAGCGTGCGGCTCGGTGAGGATGCGCTCGAAGTCTTCCGGGGTCAGCGCCTTGAGCTCTACGCGAATCGGCAGACGGCCTTGAAGCTCGGGCACCAGGTCGCTTGGCTTGCTCAGGTGGAACGCGCCGGAGGCGATGAACAGGATGTGGTCGGTCTTGACCATGCCCAGCTTGGTGTTTGCCACCTTCTTCGCTGATGTGGGTGATCCGATCGACCATCAGCATGTTCGGGGCGGGCAGTTGCGCATTACCTGGGCCGAACAGCTCACCGCGACTGCAGCGCAGCAGGTCTTCCCGAGTAAAGGCGTTTTGTTTGGTCATGCGAGCTCCTCAATAACCCCCTGTGGCAGGGGATGAATCTTCCCGTCCGGCCCGATGTGCTTCACTACCGGGCGGCAGCCTACAGATAGACTATTGCGTTGTGGTGAAAGTCACAGTACACCCGGCAAAAGAAGTACAGGTGTGCACTGAAATGTTATTTTCAGGGCCAACGGCGGTCCTGTCCAGTCTTTAAGACTGCCGCACTTTAGCATTTATCGCCAGTCGCGGCTGTCCGCCCGGGCAGCCAGCGTTGCAGGATACGTTGCAGGTCGGTGCGCTTGAAGGGTTTGCTCAGGTAGTCGTTCATGCCGGCGGCCAGGCAACGTTCGCGGTCGCCCTGCAACGCGTTCGCGGTCAAGGCGATGATCGGCAGCTGGCTGGTCTCTGGCAGCAGGCGGATGCGCCGGGTCGCCTCGTAGCCGTCCATCAGTGGTAGGCGGCAATCCATCAGGACGGCAGCGAACGGCTGCTGGCTCACCAGTTCCACGGCCTGGCCACCGTCCACCGCCACCCCGACCTCGAAGCCCAGGCTACGCAGCATGGCTTCGATCACGCTCTGGTTCACCGGGTTGTCCTCTACCAGCAGGATGCGGCGTCCTTCGCCGGCGGGCAGGCTGTCGTCAAGGGTTTCCACGTGGTTTGCGAGCCGTTTGCTGGCCAACGCCAGCGGTACTTCCAGGGTGAAGGTCGAACCCATGCCCATGCGGCTTTCGGCATGCAGTTGGCCTCCCATGCGCTCGGCCAGGGTACGGGCGATCGACAAGCCCAGGCCAGTGCCGCCGTAACGTCTGGAAATAGAACTGTCGGCCTGCTGGAAGGCCACGAACATCGTTTCCAGGCGCTCGTTGTCGATGCCGATGCCGGTATCGCGCACTGCACAGCTAAAGGTGATGCGCTGGTGATCGAGCGGTTGCCAGCGTACTTCGACCTCCACTTGGCCACGCTCGGTGAACTTCAAGGCATTGCCCACCAGGTTCAGCAGGATCTGCCGGATCCGCGTCGGGTCGCCACTCACGCGCAGCTGGTCGATGCCCGCCGGCAGTTGCAGGCGCAGCTCCAGGCCACGTTGCTGGGCGCTGTGCTGGAACGATTGGACACTGCTGGAGACCAGTTCGGACAGGGCGAAATCGATGTGCTCCAGCTCCAGGCTGGTGCGTTCGATACGCGAGAAATCAAGGATGTCGTTGATGACCTTGAGCAGGTGCCCGGTGGACTCGCTGGCCACCGAGGTGTACTCGGCCTGCTCGTGGGTCAGGCGGGTGGTTTCCAGTAGCTGCAGCATTCCCAGCACGCCATTCATCGGGGTGCGCAGCTCATGGCTCATCATCGCCAGGAAGTCGGACTTCGCGCCGTTGGCCTGCTCGGCTTCCTCGCGTGCCTGGATCAATTGCGCGATGGCCTGCTGCTGCTCGTTGCTGGCTTGGTCCAGGGCGCTGGCCAGGTTATTGATGTGCCGCGCCAGGTGACCCAGCTCGCTGTCGTCCACCACCGGCAGCGGGGCGTTGAACTCGCCCTGCTGGATCGCTTCCACCGCATGGCTCATATCGCTGATCGGCTTGGACAGGCTGCGCGCCAGGCGACGGGCAAGCAGGAAGGTGAACAGCAGGGCGAACAGCGCCAGTACGCCAGCCTTGACCACGATTTCCTGCTGGCGCTGGCTGAAGGCGTCATCGGACATGCCGACGATCACCCGGCCCAGGTAGTCATCGCCGATGCTCGGCAGGGCCTTGCCTTCTTGCAGGAAGTCGCTGTCCAGGCGGATCTGTTGCAGCCGGATCGGCGCCTGGAACACCTCCACGCGCTGTGCGCGGTTGAAGGCTTCGCTGGTTTGCTCGACATACACCAGGATGTGGTTGCGGCTGTCCTGCACTTCCAGGAAGCGCACGTGGGGAATGCTCAAGGTGGCGCGCATCAGGCCTTCGAGCACTTCGTTGTTACCCGAGATCACCCCGTATTCGGAGGCGGGGGCCAGTTGGTTGGCGATCAGTTGCCCGGTGTGGTTGAGCTCTTGGCGCAAGTCCTGGATACGAACGAAGGTGAAGAAGCTGATCAGCAGCAACGTCAGCAGCAGGGCAGGGCCGAGGCTGATGATCTGGGTGCGGGTGTGGATGTCCCAGCTCAGGCGCTTGCTCATGGGGTGGGCTCTCCTTCGGCCAGGGCCTGGGCAGCGGCTTGCGGGTCGATGGTTTCAAGGCCCAGGGCGCGCGCCACCTGCTGGTTGCCGCTGACGCCATAGTGCGAGGGGTACAGGCTGCGGGGCCAGCGCGCGGGCGGCTGCTCGAGCAATTGATCGAGGACCGCCAGCCAGTGCTCCTGGTCGCTGTAGGTGCTGGCCAAGGCGCCGGCGCGGACGAACCCTGCGTTCGGGCCGATCAGCGCCATCTGCCGGCCGTAGCTGCTCAGCAGCACGTTCTTGGCGGTCTTGGAGTTGTAGAGTTCGGGGTCGTCGATGCCCAGCAGCACATCGCTGCTGGCCAGCAGGTTCTGCAGCGGGCGGCTGTCACGCAGGTCGAACCAGGGCTGGGCGACGATCTCCAGGTTCAGCGGGCGCGCCGCCTGGCGCAGTTCTTCTATCAGGAACTGGCTGTGCTCGCCATACAGCACGCCGACCCGCTTGGCTTGCGGCAACAGATAATGGGCCAGGCGCAATTGCCGGGCCAACGGTGGGTCACTCCAGAGCAGGCTCAGGTAACCTGGGCGCGACTTTCCCAGGCGCTGCTCGGCTTGCACCCGGCTCACCCGCAAGGCCAGCGCAGGCGGCCCGGCGGCTTCGAGCATGCGCCACTCCAGCGCGGCGCTGTCCAGCAGCACCAGTCGCACGTCGGCTTTCAGCTGGCTGGGGCGTGGCATTTGCGCGACGGTCTGGAAGCGCACCTGGTCATGGGGTCGACGCCCTTCCAGGGCTGCGACGAAGCTACGCACGCCGGGCTGGTCGTCGCCACCGACCAGCACGATCTCGCTGGCCGACAGTGAGCCCAGTGGCCAGAGGCACAGCAGTAGAAGTCGCAGCAGCCGCATCAGAACTCAAGCTCCGCACTGACGCTCAGCCGGTGGCGGCTGTCGTAGCGGTTCTGCTCCAGGGTGGTGGGCTCTTCATCCAGGCGTTGCTGCCATAATGCGGCCAGCTCCAGGTTGCTGCCCTGCACCCGGAAGCGCTTGGCCACCCGCAGGTCGATACGCTCGTAGCGGTAGCTGTTGAGGGCATCGTCGCCGTAGTAGAACAGCCCGCTGGACCAACCTTGGCCCCACTCGCGCAGCCAGCCGGCCGAGCCGCTGTTGCGTGCGCTGAGGCGGCGATCGTTGGGGTTGCTGGCCCAGGCATCGACATAGGCGTAGGTCAGGCGCAGCCGGTCGCGCATGCTGAGGCGCCAGTCCAGCTGGGTCTCGGTGCCGCTGAAGCGCGACTTGTTGGCGTTGCTGGCGATGTACTGGTTGTTGCGCAGCGGCTCGCTGATCATGCCGCTGATCTCGTCGTAGAACAGTTTCACGTCCACGCTCAGGTCGAGGTCGGCGAAGTAGCCGTTGTAGCCCAGTTCGCGCGAGCGCATGCGCTCCTGGTCGAGGTTGCCAGGGCCGCGGGTCTTGACGAAGTATTCGCCGTTGCGCTGGCCGAAGGCGCTGGGGCTGAGGTTTCTGACCGTGTAGCTCCAGTTGACATTGTTCTCGAACATGTCCGGCGAGCGCACGGCTTCGGAGTAGACCGCGCGCAGGCCGTGGCGCGGGGTGATCAGGTAATTCACCGCCACCCGTGGCGTCAGCGAGCTGCCGGTCAGGTGCGAGTCCTCGAACATCGCCCCGCCCTGGAGGATCCAGTGCTCGTCGGCGCGCCACTCCAGCTGGCCGAACAATCGCCAGGTCTGGTCGTCGAGGCTACCGTCGAAGTAGGTCTGCGAGTCGGCCCTGTCGTAGCGGTAGTTCATGCCGCTGACCAGGCGCAAGCTGTCGGTCAGGCTCAAAGTGTCCTGGATTTCCAGGTCGAAACGGGTTTCGCGGGTGCTCTGGTCGACATCGCCGCACACCACGTTGCTGCCGCCCTGGTTGTTCCACTGGTCGCGAATGGCATCGACCAGGCCTTGCTCGACCGGGTTACTGCTGCTGGGCGGGTTGTTGGCATTGCGCGCCACCCGTTCCGCGAAGTTCGGGTTCAACTGCCACAGCTGCGTCAGCTCCGGGCTGAACGCCAGGGCTGCATCGCAGGCGCGCCACACCTGCTGGCGGTCGAAGTGCTGGGCCGAGCCTTGCACATACAGGCTGTGCTCGGGGTTGAAGTCGATGTTCCAGCGCACCGAGCCCGCGTAGTCCTTGGCGTTGACGTCGGCGTCCTGGCCGCGCTGGGTGACGAAGGGGAACACCGGCTCGTAGGTGTAGGGCCGCTGGTTGCTGCCTTCCTTGGCCGCCAGCTGCCATTCCAGGGTCTGGTCCGGTGCCAGGGTATGGCTGGCGCTGAGGTTGATGCGGTTCAGGCGGCGGCTGTCGCGGTAGTGTTCGCCGAACTGGTTCTCATCGAAACCATCGTCCTGCTGGCCCGACAGCGACAGGCGCAGGTCGCCGGTCTCCCAGCCGAAGCCTTGGCTGGCGTAGAAATCGTTGATGCCATCCTGGCCACGGGTGATCTTCAGCCGCGTGCCATGGCTGTCGGCGGGGCTGCGCGTCAGGATGTTGACCACTGCCATCAGCGCGTTGGCGCCGTAGCTGACGGTGTTGGGGCCGCGAAACACCTCGATGCGCTCGATGTCTTCGATGGCCACCGGAATGTCGCTCCAGTCCACCGTGGCGAGGCCGGCGCGGTACACCGAGCGGCCGTCGATCAGCACCTGCATGCGCCGCGCATCGCTGACGTTGCCGCCGTGGTAGTTGACCGTCGGCTGGTTGCCCGCGCCGTAGCCGATCATCATCCCCGGCACCAGGCGCAGCAGGTCGGGAATGTCGCGGGCACCGCTGGCGCGGATCAGCTCGCTGTCGAGCACGGTCATGCTGCCCGGCACTGCGGCTGGGGATTGTTTCAGGCGTGTCGCGGTCAGAACCTGAGGTAGGTCCTGGTTGTCGATGAACAGGTCTTCGGCCAGCACCGGGCTGCCGACCAAGGCTGTCAGCAAAAGCAGGCGAGGGAAGGGGGGCGGGCCTGGGAGCACGGTACGGCCTTGTTTCAGGAATGAATCAGGCATGTTAACCGACCTTTTCCAAGCTGCAAGCTGCAAGCTTGAAGTCATAAGCAAAAGCTGATGTGTATCGTGGTTTTCTTCTAGCTTGAGGCTTGTGGCTTGCCTTTATAATGCCTCGGTCGCCACTTTCACTTATGGCTTTAATGGATCGGATATGACTGAACAGCAACCTGTTGCAGTTCTGGGAGGCGGCAGCTTCGGCACCGCCGTGGCGAACTTGCTGGCGGAAAACGGCAACCCGGTACGCCAGTGGATGCGTGACCCGGCCCAGGCCGAGTCGATGCGCGTCAACCGCGAGAACCCGCGCTACCTCAAGGGCATTCGCTTGCAGGATGGGGTGGAGCCGGTCAATGACCTGCTGGCCACCTTGCAGGCCTGCGAGCTGGTCTTCGTCGCCCTGCCGTCCAGCGCCTTGCGCAGCGTGCTGGCGCCCCATGCCGAGCTGCTGCGCGGCAAGTGCCTGGTCAGCCTGACCAAGGGCATCGAGGCTCAGACCTTCAAGCTGATGAGCCAGATCCTCGAAGAGATCGCCCCGCAGGCACGTATTGGCGTGCTGTCCGGGCCGAACCTGGCGCGCGAGATCGCTGAGCATGCGCTGACCGCCACGGTGGTCGCGAGTGAGGATGAGCAGCTGTGCCAGCGTGTGCAGGACGTGCTGCATGGGCGTACCTTCCGGGTCTACGCCAGCGCCGATCGCTTCGGCGTCGAGCTGGGCGGGGCACTGAAGAACGTCTACGCGATCATCGCCGGCATGGCGGTGGCACTGGAGATGGGCGAGAACACCAAGAGCATGCTGATTACCCGTGCCCTGGCCGAAATGACTCGCTTCGCCGTGAGCCTGGGGGCCAACCCCATGACCTTCCTGGGCCTGGCCGGGGTGGGCGACCTGATCGTCACCTGCTCCTCGCCCAAGAGCCGCAACTACCAGGTCGGCCACGCACTGGGCCAGGGCTTGTCGCTGGACGAGGCGGTCAACCGCCTGGGCGAGGTGGCCGAGGGCGTGAATACGCTCAAGGTGCTCAAGGCCAAGTCCCAGGAGGTGAATGTGTACATGCCGTTGGTGGCGGGTTTGCATGCCATTCTGTTCGAGGGCCGTACCCTGGCGCAGGTGATCGAGCACCTGATGCGTGCCGAACCCAAGACCGATGTCGATTTCATCTCCACCAGCGGTTTCAACTGAGCCGTCAGCGGCTTTGACAAGAGCAAGGAGCGATACATGAACGATTCCCCCGAACGCGCCCAGCGCGAGTCGATCATCCTGCGGGTCCTGTGGATGCTGGTGTTCCTGGTGGTCTGGCAACTCGCCGAGCTGCTGTTGGGCGGCCTGGTGCTGGTGCAACTGATCTACCGGCTGATCTACGGCGCCCCCAGCGCCAGCCTGATGAACTTCGGCGACAGTCTCAGCCAGTTCCTGGCCCAGATCGGCCGCTTCGGCAGCTTCCACAGCGACCAGAAGCCCTGGCCCTTCGCCGACTGGCCGACTCCTCGTGCCCCGGAAGGCGAGGCGCCCCATGCCGTCGCACCGGCGCCGCACCCGGCGCGTGACGAGGAACCCAAGCTGTGAAGCTGTGGGTGCTGCGCCACGGCGAGGCGGAGCCGCGGGCCAATACCGACGCTGAGCGTCGCCTGACCGCCCATGGCCGCGAGCAGGTATTGCGCCGCGCCGCGCACCTGCTGGGCCAGCCGTTGCAGGCGATCATCGCCAGCCCCTATGTACGTGCGCAGCAGACCGCCGCCCTGGTGCACGACACCTTGGGCTTCGGCGAGCAGGTGCGCACGGTGCCCTGGCTGACGCCGGACAGCGACGTGCAGCAGGCCATCGCCGAGCTTGAGCGGTTGGGCCTCGAGCATGTGCTGCTGGTCAGCCACCAGCCTTTGGTGGGGACGCTGGTGGGCATGCTCGAACACGGCCACGGCCAGCAGTCGGCGCCGATGAGCACCGCCAGCCTGGCCGAGCTGGAAGGCGACTGGCCGCTGGCCGGGCTGATGACCTTGCGTGCGTTGCGTCATCCCGACTGAGCGGCCTCGAGCAGGGGCAGTGATGGCGCGATGACCTGATCGCCCTTGGCGATGACCTATCCGAACGTTGCCGTCGCCAGCCCCCTTGCCGACAATAGGCCATCATCCTTCGAGTGGACCAGGCGGCCATGTCGCAGCAGATCTTCTTCGCCCATGCCAATGGCTTTCCTTCGGCCACCTACGCCAAGCTGTTCGCAGCCCTGGCGCCGGACTACCAGGTGCGCCACCTGGCCCAGCACGCCCACGACCCACGTTTTCCGGTGGACGACAACTGGCAGAACCTGGTCGACGAGCTGCTGCACCACCTGGCCCAGCAGGACGGCCCGGTGTGGGGCGTTGGCCACTCCCTGGGCGGTGTGTTGCACCTGCATGCCGCCTTGCGCTGCCCGCAGTACTACCGGGGCGTAGTGATGCTCGACTCGCCCGTGCTGACCCGCGCCGACCAATGGTTCATCCGCACCGCCAAGCGCCTGGGCTTCATCGACCGCATCACCCCCGCCGGGCGTACGTTGGGGCGACGCGAGGCATTTCCCGACCGTGACAGCGCCCGCCAGTATTTCACCGGCAAGACCTTGTTCCGCCATTTCGACCCCGACTGCCTCGAAGCCTACCTGGAGCACGGCCTGCAACCGGCTGACCAAGGCCTGCGCCTGAGCTTCGACCCGATCACCGAAATCAGCATCTACCGCAGCCTGCCGCATGTCAGCCCGGCACCGGCGCGGCAGTTGCAGGTGCCGCTGGCAATGGTGCGCGGCGACCGTAGCCGGGTGATCCGCCGGCACCACGCCCTGGCGGTGCGCAGCATGCCCCAGGGCGAGTACCACAGCGTGCCGGGCGGGCATATGTTCCCGTTGGAGCGGCCCAGCGACACCGCCAGCCTGATCAAGGGCCTGTTCGACCGCTGGGGCGCGCCGGCATGAGCGCCCAGGTCGAAGAGGTTCGCCTGGCCCTGGGACATATCGAGCTGGCCGCGCACCTGTTCGGCCCCGCCGATGGCCTGCCGGTGATCGCCCTGCATGGCTGGCTCGACAACGCCAACAGCTTTGCTCGCCTGGCGCCGAAGCTACCTGGACTGCGCATCGTCGCCCTGGACTTGGCCGGGCATGGTTATTCGCAGCACCGCCCGCCGGGCGCCAGCTATTACCTGGCCGATTACGCCCACGATGTGCTGCGGGTCGCCGAGCAACTGGGTTGGGAGCGCTTCGCGCTGCTCGGGCATTCGTTGGGCGCGATCATCTCGGTGCAGCTTGCGGGTGCCTTGCCGGAACGGGTCAGCCACCTGGCGTTGATCGATGGTGTCGTACCTCCCACCCTCACCGAGCAGGACACCGCCGAGCGTTTGGGCATGGCCCTGCAGGCGCAACTGCGGCTCGATGGCAAGCGCAAGTCGGTGTACACGAGCCTGGAGGAGGGCGTGCAGGCGCGCATGAAAGGCATGGTCGCGGTCAGCCGCGAAGCTGCGGAACTATTGGCCCAGCGCGGCCTGATGCCAGTGCCCGGTGGTTTCAGTTGGCGCAGCGACAGCCGCCTGACCTTGCCATCGCCCACGCGCCTGAACGAGGCCCAGGCCATGGCCTTCGTCAAGCGCATTGAATGCCCGGCCTGCCTGGTGGTGGCTGCCGATGGCATGCTGGCGCGCCACACGACGCTGCTGGAGCAGCTACCCTTCGAGCAGGTGACCTTGTCCGGTGGCCATCATCTGCACCTGAACGATGAGCAGGGCGCGATCCTTGTCGCAGACTGTTTCAATCGCTTCTTTGGCTTTTCTTGACTTGCACCGGACAAGTGTCGAGGCTTGGCGGGTTGAACAGGGAGACAACCATGTATATGCCAGACACCCACTGCCTTCATTGCGGCACCTGCCGCCAGGTTGGCCGATGAGCGCGCCGTTTTTCCTTCGCGGCGGCATCGCCTGCATCGCCTTCGCCAGTAGCTTTGCGTTCGCCGGCAGCCTGCCGGTGCCAGTAGATGGCAAAGTGGTCGACCAACGCCCCGCCGTCGAGCAGGAACGGGTCTACCCGATGGGCCCCTTGCGCAAGATCAGCGGCCGCCTGCGGGTCGAGGACAAAGTCGAAAGCCGTGGCCAGGTCAGCTCCATCACTTACGAGTTGCCCGCCGAACGCACCGCCCGCGAAGCCTTCACCAGTGCCCGTGAACAGTTGCAGAAAGACGGCGGCTACCCGTTGTTCTGGTGCCAGGGTCGTGACTGTGGCGAAGCTAGCCTGTGGGGCAACGAGGTGTTCAATAACGCCCGTCTCAATGGTGGTGACGAACAGCAGGCCTTCCTCCTGCTGCGTCGCTCGGCCGAGGAGGCCGACACCCTGGTTGCCCTGTACAGCGTTACCCGCGGCAACCGCCGCGCCTACCTGCACGTCGAGGAGTTCGTTGCCGGCAGCCCGCTGGGTGACCTGCTGCCCACCGCCGCCACCGTGCTGCGCGAAATGCGCGACACCGGCAAGCTCGACTACCCTGACCTGGGCAGCCCGCAAGCGGCCTGGGTCACGCTGCTGGCACGCAGCCTGAACCTCGACAGTACCTTGCGCGCCAGCCTCAGCGGTGCCGAGGCTGAAGCCTGGCGCGAGCAACTGGTCAATGCCGGCGTGCGCAGCGCCCGGCTGGAGGTCGGCACGGCGCCGACCGATGGCTTGCACCTGGAATTGATCCGCTAGAAAGAGGGCCTCCATGGCCAGCAATGACCGCCTGTTGGTGCAGATCCTGCTGCTGGCGCTATTGGGCGCTGGCTTGTGGGTGATGGCTCCGTTCATCTCCGCCTTGCTGTGGGGCGCGATCCTGGCCTTCGCCAGCTGGCCGTTGATGCGCTTGCTGACACGTTGGCTGGGCGGGCGCGAGACCCTGGCCGCGAGCATCCTCACCACCCTGTGGATTCTTGTCGTCGCCCTGCCGCTGGTGTGGCTGGGCTTCAACCTCGCCGACCATATCCGCGATGCCACCAATTTCGTGCGTGACGTGCAGGTCGACGGCCTGCCCGACGCGCCGGAATGGGTACGCGGCATACCCTTCGTTGGCGAGCGCCTGGTGAGCTGGTGGGAGTCTCTCGACCAGCAGGGCGCGGCACTGATCGCCACGATCAAGCCGTACTTCGGCCAGGTCGGCAACTGGTTCCTGGCGCGCAGCGCGCAGATCGGCAGCGGCGTGCTGGAGCTCACCCTGAGCATCGTCTTCGTGTTCTTCTTCTATCGCGATGGCCCACGCCTGGCGGCCTTCGTGCAGCGTCTGCTGCAACGCCTGGTGGGCGAGCGCGCCGACTACTACATCGACCTGGTCGCCGGCACTGTGCAGCGGGTGGTCAACGGCGTGATCGGCACCGCCGCCGCCCAAGGCCTGCTGGCGCTGATCGGCTTCCTGATCGCCGGGGTGCCGGGGGCGATCGTGCTGGGCCTGGTCACCTTCATGCTCAGCCTGATTCCCATGGGCCCGCCGCTGGCGTGGATACCGGCCACCGGCTGGCTGGTGTGGCAGGGCGAGTACGGCATGGCGGTGTTCCTCGGCATCTGGGGCACCTTCGTCATCAGCGGCGTGGACAACGTGCTCAAGCCCTACCTGATCAGCCGTGGCGGCAACTTGCCGCTGGTGATCGTGCTGCTCGGGGTGTTCGGCGGGTTGATCGCCTTTGGCTTCATCGGGCTGTTCATCGGGCCGACCTTGTTGGCGGTGGGGTATAGCCTGCTGCTGGACTGGAGCCGTCAAGCTGGGCAGGGCACCCAGGCCTAGTTTTCTGTTGTCAGTGCCGGCCTCTTCGCGGGCAAGCCCGCTCCTACAGACGGTGCAGTACCTGTAGGAGCGGGCTTGCCCGCGAATAGGTCGGTACAACCCCCGGAAAACCCCGATCTTTACGCATTCTTTATGCCCTGACCCACCCCTCTACCTCGCCCCTTTACGCCCCTCCCTCCGACAATTTCCCCAAAGCGGCCAACCGCCGCCATTCGGGGAGATTCACAGATGAACATGCTCGACGGGGTGTCACTGCTGCTGGCAGTGGCGTTGTCCATTTACCTGCTGGTGGCGCTGCTGCGCGCCGATCGCAGCTAGGGAGTGGCCATGCACAGTTACGATTTCGCCTTGCTGCTGGGTTTCCTGGCCCTGGTACTCATACCTGCCCCTTTTCTCGGTCGCTTCTACTACAAGGTGATGGAAGGCCAGCGCACCTGGCTGTCGCCGATTCTCGGCCCCGTGGAGCGTGGCTGCTACCGCGTGGCAGGCGTGCGTGCCGACCAGGAGCAGAACTGGAAGCAGTACGCCCTGGCCTTGCTGGCCTTCAACCTGGTCGGTTTCATCCTGCTGTTCGGCCTGTTGTTGCTGCAAGGCCACTTGCCGCTCAACCCGCAACAGCTGCCTGGCCTTGAGTGGTCGCTGGCCTTCAACACCGCCATCAGCTTCGTCACCAACACCAACTGGCAGGCCTACAGCGGCGAAGCGTCGCTCAGCTACCTGAGCCAGATGGCCGGCCTGAACGTGCAGAACTTCGTCAGCGCCGCCACCGGCCTGGCCGTGCTGGTCGCCTTGTGCCGGGGCATCGCCCGACGCTCGACCCATAGCCTTGGCAACTTCTGGGTCGACATGACCCGCGCCACCCTCTACGGCCTGCTGCCGTTGTGCCTGCTGCTGGCGCTGCTGCTGGTCTGGCAGGGCGTGCCGCAGACCTTCGCCGAATACGTCGGCGCCGTCACCCTGCAAGGCACCGACCAGACCATCCCGCTGGGCCCGGCCGCTAGCCAGATCGCCATCAAGCAACTGGGCACCAACGGCGGCGGCTTCTTCGGCCTGAACTCGGCGCACCCATTCGAGAACCCCACCGCCTGGAGCAACCTGTTCGAGCTGGTCTCGATCATCCTGATCCCGGTGGCGCTGGTGTTCACCTTCGGCCACTACGTCAAGGACCTGCGCCAGAGCCGCGCGATCCTGGCCTGCATGTTCGGCCTGTTCCTGATCGGCGGCGCCACTGCGCTGTGGTCCGAGCACCAGGCCAACCCGCTGCTGGAAAGCGCCCAGGTGCAGCAGGCCGCGCCCATGGAAGGCAAGGAAAGCCGCTTCGGCACCACCGGCAGCGTCCTCTGGGCAGTTACCACCACCGCTGCCTCCAACGGCTCGGTCAACGCCATGCATGACAGCCTCAACCCGCTCACCGGCATGGTGGCGCTGGTCAACATGATGGTCGGCGAGGTGATCTTCGGCGGCGTCGGTGCAGGGCTCTACGGCATGTTGCTGTTCGTGCTGATTGCTGTATTCCTGGCCGGGCTGATGATTGGCCGCACCCCGGAGTACCTGGGCAAGAAACTGCAAGCCCGCGAAGTGCAATTGCTGGTGGCGACCCTGCTGGTGATGCCGGTCGGTGTATTGGTGCTCGGCGCCATTGCCGCAAGCCTTCCCGGCCCGGCCGGTTCGGTGAGCAACCCCGGCCCGCACGGCTTCAGCCAACTGCTGTACGCCTACACCTCGGGCACCGCCAACAACGGCTCGGCCTTCGGTGGCTTCGGCGCCAACACCCCGTTCCACAACGTGATGATCGGCCTTGCCATGTTCATCGGGCGCTTCGGCTACATCCTGCCGGTATTGGCCCTGGCCGGTAGCCTGGCGGCGAAGAAAAGCGCGCCGCAAGGCCTGAACAGCTTCCCCACCCACGGCCCGTTGTTCACCACCTTGCTGCTGGTGACCATCCTGCTGGTCGGTGGCCTGACCTTCTTGCCGACCCTGGCCCTTGGGCCGATTGCCGAACAGCTGAGCCTGGGTTTCTGAGGATCCAACCATGAACATGCCCCTTCCTGAAGTGAAAGCCTCGCGCGCCGTGGCCCAGACCCACTTCTCCGCGCTCTGGCGCCCGGCCCTGGTGCAGGCCTTCGTCAAGCTCGACCCGCGCCAGCTCAAGCGCTCGCCGGTGATGTTGGTGGTCGCCCTGACCGCCGTGCTCACCACCGTGCTGTGCCTGTTCCCCGATAGCGGCGTAAGCACCGGCGTTGCCGTGCAGATCGCCCTGTGGCTGTGGTTCACCGTGCTGTTCGCCAACTTCGCCGAAGCCCTGGCCGAAGGCCGTGGCAAAGCCCGCGCCGACAGCCTCAAGGCCGGCAGCCAGGGCCTGACCGCCAAGCGTCGCCTGGCCAATGGCAACTTCGAGACCGTCGCCGCCAGCGCCCTGCGCAAGGACGACGTGGTCAAGGTGGTGGCCGGCGAGCTGATCCCCGGCGACGGCGAGGTGCTCGAGGGCATTGCAGCGGTCAACGAGGCGGCCATTACCGGTGAGTCCGCGCCGGTGATCCGCGAGTCCGGTGGCGACCGCTCGGCGGTCACCGGCAACACCCGCCTGGTGTCCGACTGGCTGCTGATCCGCATCACCAGCAACCCCGGCGAGTCGACCCTGGACCGCATGATCGCCCTGGTCGAAGGCGCCAAGCGGCAGAAAACCCCCAACGAGATCGCCCTGGACATCCTGCTGATCGGCCTGACCCTGATCTTCCTGATCGTGGTGGTGACCCTGCAGCCGTTCGCCCACTTCGCCGGTGGCAGCCTGCCGCTGATCTTCCTGGCCGCTCTGTTGGTGACGCTGATCCCCACCACCATCGGTGGCCTGTTGTCGGCCATCGGCATCGCCGGCATGGACCGCCTGGTGCGCCTGAACGTCATCGCCCGCTCCGGCCGCGCAGTGGAGGCTGCCGGTGACGTGCACACGTTGATGCTCGACAAGACCGGCACCATCACCTTCGGCAACCGCCGTTGCAGTGCCCTGCATGCCGCGCCCGGCATCACTGCCCGCGAGCTGGGCGAGGGCGCGTTGTTCGCCTCCTTGGCCGACGACACCGCCGAGGGCAAGTCGGTGGTCGAGTACCTGCGCCAGTTGCACGACTTCAGCGAACCAGCAGCCGAGCAGTTCACCCCGATCGCCTTCAGCGCCGAGACGCGCCTGTCGGGTATCGACTTCATGCAGCACCGCTACCGCAAGGGCGCCGTCGATGCGGTGCTGGATTTCGTCGGCATGCAACGCCTGGAAATGCCTGCGCCGCTGGCCCGTGAAGTGGAGCGTATCGCGCAGAGCGGCGGCACTCCGCTGCTGGTGTGCGTCGACCATCGCCTGCTCGGCGTGATCCACCTCAAGGACGTGGTCAAGCCCGGTATCCGCGAGCGCTTCGCCGAGCTGCGCAAGCTGGGTATCCGTACCGTGATGGTTACCGGCGACAACCCGCTGACCGCTGCCGCCATCGCCGCCGAGGCGGGCGTGGACGACGTACTCGCCGAAGCCACCCCAGAGAAGAAACTGGCGCGCATTCGCCAGGAGCAGAACGACGGCCGTCTGGTGGCCATGTGCGGTGACGGCGCCAACGATGCCCCGGCCCTGGCCCAGGCCGATGTCGGCATGGCCATGAACGACGGCACCCAGGCCGCGCGCGAAGCGGCCAACATGGTCGACCTCGACAGCGACCCGACCAAGCTGCTGGACGTGGTGCAGGTGGGCAAGGAACTGCTGGTGACCCGTGGCGCGCTGACCACCTTCTCGATTGCCAACGACGTGGCCAAGTACTTCGCCATCCTGCCGGCGCTGTTCGCCGCGATCTACCCGCAACTGGGTGTGCTCAACCTGATGGGGCTGGCCAGCCCGCAGAGCGCGATCCTCGCGGCGATCGTGTTCAACGCGCTGATCATCATCGTGCTGATTCCTCTGGCCCTGCGCGGTGTGCGCGTCCAGGCGGCGAGCGCTGCGCACCTGCTGCGCCGCAACCTGCTGATCTACGGGCTGGGCGGCATCCTGGTGCCGTTCGCCGGGATCAAGCTGATCGACATGCTGCTCAACGCGCTGCAACTGGTTTGAAGGAGACTGACATGAGCACCTTTTTACGCCCGGCCCTGAGCCTGGTCCTGCTGATGACCGTGGTCACCGGCGCGCTTTACCCCCTGGCGGTGACCGGTATCGCCCAGGTCGCCTTCCCCGAGCAGGCCAATGGCAGCCTGGTGCATGACGATAAGGGCCAGGTGCGTGGCTCGGCGTTGATCGCCCAGGAATTCAAGGGCGAGGGCTGGTTCCAGTCGCGCCCGTCGGCCGGCGCCTTCGCCACCGTGGCCAGTGGCGCCAGCAACCTGGCGCCGAGCAACCCGGCGCTGGCCGAGCGGGTCAAGACCGACGCCGATGCGCTGTACCAGGCCAGCCAAGGCCCGGTGCCGCTGGTGTTGCTGACCACCTCCGGCAGCGGCCTGGACCCGCACCTGTCGCCCGAGGCCATTGCCTACCAGCTGCCACGTGTGGCGGCGGCGCGGCAGGTGCCACAAGAGCGCTTGCAAGCGCTGGTGAATGACGCCACCCTGCGCCCATTGATCGGCCCGCCGGTGGTCAATGTGCTGGCGTTGAACCAGGCGCTGGAGCGCTTGGCGCCAATCACCAAACCTTGAGGCAAGGGCCGCTTCGCGGGCAAGCCCGCTCCTACAGAGGACAGCGCTGTACCTGTAGGAGCGGGCTTGTCGGGACGCCGAACCGCCGCGAAGGCCTGCGAAGCAGGCCCACCCGAAGCCCACCGCCCACCCGAAGGATGAAACATGAGTGACTCCGCCCGCGCCGATGCGCTGTTGGCGAGCCTGCCCCGCAACGGTCGCGGCAGGCTTAAAGTATTTCTGGGCGCCGCCCCCGGCGTGGGCAAGACCTTCGCCATGCTGCAAGCCGCACACGCCCAGCAGCGCCAGGGCATTCGCGTGCTGGCCGGGGTGGTCGAGACCCACGGTCGCGCCGAAACCGAGGCGCTGCTGGGCGGCTTGGCGCAACAACCCCTGCTGCGCAGCGAATACCGCGGCGTGACCCTCGAGGAAATGGACCTCGACGGCCTGCTCAAGGCCGCACCGCCCCTGGTACTGGTGGACGAGCTGGCGCACACCAACGCCCCCGGCAGCCGCCACGCCAAGCGCTGGCAGGATGTGCAGGAACTGCTGGCCGCGGGCATCGACGTGTACACCACGGTCAACGTCCAGCACCTGGAAAGCCTCAACGACAAGGTGCGCGACATTACTGGCGTGCAGGTACGCGAAACCCTGCCCGACTGGGTGTTGCAGGAAGCCTTCGAGCTGGTGCTGATCGACCTGCCACCACGCGAGCTGCTCGAGCGCTTGCGCGAGGGCAAGGTGTACGTGCCCGAGCAGGCCCGCGCGGCCATCGACGCGTTCTTCTCCCAGACCAACCTCACCGCCCTGCGCGAACTGGCCATGCAGACCGCCGCCGCCCAGGTCGATGCCGACCTCGCCCATGGCTACCGCCAGCGCGGCGAAGAGGCGCCGGCCTTGCGCGGGCGTTTGTTGGTGGGCGTGGATGGCGACGAGCAGGCCGAACGCCTGGTGCGCCATGCCAGCCGAGTGGCGCAGCGCCGCCACTTGCCGTGGAGCCTGGTGCATGTCGACAATGGCCGGCTGCGCGACGAACACGCGCGTCATCGCCTGCAAGCCGCCCAGCAACTGGCCGAACGCCTGGGCGGCGAAGTGGTGGTGCTGCGCGCCGGCGAGGTGGCGCGCACGCTCATGTTGCATGCCGTGGAGCGCCGCGCCAGCCTGGTGTTGGTGGGTCAGTCGCGCGACCGCCTGCGTCGGCGCTTCTTCGGCGCCGGCGTGGCCGCCCGTTTGCTGCGCGACAGCCGAGGGCTGGAAATCAACGTGCTGGACCGCGACACCCAGCCCGCGCCAGCGCGTCTTGCGGCCAATCGGGTGTGGGTCTGGCGTCACTACCTGCTGGCGCTGTTGGCAACCGTGCTGGCGTCGGGCCTGGCCTGGGCGGTGTCGGGGGTGCTGGCGCTGCCAAACATCTCCCTGGTGTTCCTCGCCGCTGTGCTGCTGGTGGCGGTACGCAGCAGCCTCGGCCCGGCGCTGGCGTGCGCCGTGCTGTCGTTCCTGAGCTATGACTTTTTGTTCATCCCACCGAACTTCTCGCTGCTCATCCAGCGCGAAGAAGACGTGCTGACCCTCGTGTTCTTCCTGCTCATGGCCGCGCTCACCGGCAACCTCGCCGCGCGCCAGCGTCGCCAATTGCAGGCACTGCGTGAAACCCAGGGCGAAACCCGGCAACTGCTCGACCTGTCGCGCCGCTTGACGGTGGCCACCGACCGCCAGGCGGTATTCAGCGCGGCGAGCCAGCACCTGGACGATTGGCAGGACATCCAGGTCTGCCTGCTCGAGCGCGATAACCAGGGCACCTTGCAGGTGGCCAGCGGCAGCCCGCAGGCATTCACCAACAACGAACGAGCCGCTGCCGATTGGGCCTGGCAGCACGGTCTGGCCGCCGGTCATGGCAGCGACACCTTGCCCGAAGGGCGCTGGTGGTGGTGGCCGCTGGCGGTGGACGAACAGCCCTTGGCGCTGCTTGGTGTGCGCCCGACGTCGCAAGCACCCCTGGGTGCACAGCGTCGTCGCGTGCTGACCGCCCTGGCCGAGCCCCTGGCCCAGGCCTTGGCGCGGGCGCGCTTGGGCGAGCAGTTGGAGGCGGCGCGCCTGCACGGTGAAACCGAGCAGTTGCGCAGCGCCTTGCTCGCCTCGGTCTCCCATGACTTGCGCACGCCGCTGACCGCCATGCGTGGCAGCATCGACAGCCTGCTGGCCCTGGGCGATGCGATCCCGCCAGACGACCGCCGCGAACTGCTCGAGGGCACGCGCAACGAAGCCGAGCGCCTGGACCGCTACATCCAGAACCTGCTGGACATGACCCGCCTGGGCCATGGCGGCCTTAAACTGGCCCGCGACTGGGTAGCGCCTGCCGATATCGTCGGCAGCGCGCTCAACCGCCTGCGCGTGGTACTGGCGCCGTTGCAGGTGCACACCGAGGTGCCTGGCGAGCTGCCGCTGCTGTACGTGCATGCTGCGTTGATCGAGCAGGCGCTGGTCAATGTGCTGGAAAACGCTGCGCGCTTCTCGCCGGCCAACGGCCGCCTGGAACTGCAATTGTCGGTGCAGGAGCAGCAGCTGTACTTTGCAGTCAGCGACCAGGGCCCCGGCATTCCGGTGGCCGAGCGCGAGAAGATCTTCGACATGTTCTACACCGCCGCCCGGGGCGACCGCGGCGGGCAGGGCACCGGCCTGGGCCTGGCGATCTGCCAAGGCATGATCGGCGCCCACGGTGGGCGCATCCTGGTCGGCGAGGGCATCGATGGCCATGGCACCTGTATCACCCTATGCTTGCCCTTGCCCCACCAACCCGACAGCGAAAGTGAAGCCCCATGAGCCAAGCCGCGACCCTGCTGGTGATCGACGATGAGCCGCAGATCCGCAAGTTCCTGCGTATCAGCCTGGTGTCCCAGGGCTACAAGGTGATCGAGGCTGGCACCGGCGGCGAGGGCTTGGCCCAGGCCGCCTTGAACAAGCCGGACCTGGTGGTGCTCGACCTGGGCCTGCCGGACATGGACGGCCAGCAAGTGCTGCGCGAGCTGCGTGAATGGAGCGCGGTGCCGGTGATGGTGCTGTCGGTGCGCGCCAGCGAAGTGCAGAAGGTCGATGCCCTCGACGGCGGGGCCAACGACTACGTGACCAAGCCGTTCGGCATCCAGGAGTTCCTCGCGCGCATTCGCGCCCTGTTGCGTCAGAAGCCGCAGTCGGACGTGGTGCCGGTGGCCAGCGCCGGGTTCGGGCCGCTGCGGGTCGACTTCGCCTTTCGCAAGGTCACCCTCGACGGCGCCGAAGTGGCCCTGACCCGCAAGGAATACGCGCTGCTGGCGCAGTTGGCCGGGCACCCGGGGCGGGTGATCACCCAGCAGCAGCTGCTCAAGGACATCTGGGGGCCGACCCATGTGGACGACACCCACTACTTGCGCATCGTGGTCGGGCACCTGCGCCAGAAGCTCGGCGACGACCCCACCGCACCGCGCTTCATCATCACCGAGCCTGGTGTCGGCTATCGGCTGGTGGTGCCTGCTGCCGATTGAGGCCTGTGCGTTAACGAATGTCGTAAGGGTCCAGGCGGCCTTCCTCGACCAGGCGCTGGCCGAGTTCGCGAATGTGCGCTTCGCCGAGCAGCAAGGCGTTTGGCGAGGTGTGCACCGAGTAATAGCCCAGCGCCAGGTCGTGCTCGTGGGGCGCGGCCGAGCCCAGCACGAATTGGGTATCGGTCAGCGCTCGGAAGTGCACGGCGTCATCGCCGGCCTCGAAGGCGATCAGTTCTTCCGGTTGCAGGAGTTCGCCATTGCCGAGCAGGCCACCTTCGACAGGGGAAACCCACAGCACCGTGTGGCCGCGTGGCGGCGTGTAGGTCCAGTGCTCGCCGGCCTTGAGCTTCACCGCCAGGTAGTTCATCGGCGAGGGCGCCGGTAACGCGCTGCGAGCGCCATCGTACTCACCCAGCAGTACCTTTGCAGGCCCGCTGCTGGCAATGTCTGCGCTGGCCTGGAAGGCCCCCATCGATGGGCCCAACTCAAGGCTGGGCGGCAGCGCGACCCAGAGCTGGAAGCCACGCACCCGGTTGTTCTGCACATCGCTCGCACTGGCGCCATGCCACATGCCGCGACCCGCCTGCATCCACTCCACACCGCCAGGGCTCAGGGTGACGGTGGTGCCGTCCGGGTCGATCAGGTCCATGTGCCCGTCGATCAGGTACGACAGCGTCGCGATGCCGGAATGAGGGTGCAGCGCGCCAGCGAAGGGTGGGCCCTGCATATCGAAGAAGTCCAGGAACACGAATGGCTTCAGGTGCTGGCCCAGGTCGCCGGGGCTCATCAGACGGGTCACCGGGCCACTGCGGCGACCGTAGGTGCGATGTGCGATGCGGCGAAGTGGCAGGGTGCTGCGAGCGACTGCGGACATGACGGTCTCCTTCGTTTTGGCGGTTGTGGCGCGGTTGCGTCCTGGTGCCCACTGTAGGGAATGGCGAATAGCTCGGAAATATGGTTGAGTGGGATGCACTATTCCAAAAATCTTAGTAATAGAATGCTGTTGACCCGCTCCCATTTGCCGACAAGGAACCTTTCATGGACCTCAACGACATCGCGCTGTTCGTCCAGGTGGTGCGCGCCGGCAGCTTCGCTGAAGCCGGCAGGCGCCTGGGCATGCCGCCCAGCACCGCGAGCCGGCGGTTGCAGGCGTTGGAGCAGGCGCTGGGCGTGCGCTTGATGCAGCGCACCACGCGACGCCTGGTGCTGACCGACGCGGGACGCAGTTTCTTCAGCGAGTCGGCCGACCAGATCGATGCGTTGCAACGCACGGCCAGCCAGGTGAGCACCGCGTCAGGGGAGGTGGCTGGTCGCGTGCGGGTCGCGGTGCCGGCCGATTTCTTCGCCTGGTTTCCGGCGCAGGCCGTGGCGCAGTTTCTCCAGAAGCATCCACGCGTGCGCCTTGAATTCGAGCTCAATGACGCCCGTGTCGATCTGCTGGGCGAATGCATCGACGTTGCCCTGCGCGCGGGCAGCCTGGCTCCAGGGCTGCATGCGCGCAGGCTCGGCACCAGCCACGAGACCCTGGTGGCCAGCCCCGCGTACCTGGCCACGCACGGCGTGCCGCTGCAGCCGCATGAGCTGGCCACGCACCTGTGCATCACCACGCCCTCGAACGGCGGCCCGCGTACGACCTGGCGCCTGGGGGATACCCAGGGCAATGTCGCGCAGGTCGAGGTGAGCGGGTCGTTCCAGGCCAATACCGCCTCGGCGCGACTCGCCGGAGCGTTGGCGGGGATGGGCATTGCCCTGTTGCCCAGGGCGTTCAGCGCACCGCACGTGGCGGCGGGGCAGTTGCAGGAGGTGTTGCCGGACTACGGCTGCGGGGAGCTGGGCATGCACCTGGTCTATCACAGCCGTCGCCAACTGCCGCTGGCGGTGTCGGCGTTCATCGAGTTCGCGGCGAGCACCATCAAGGCGCAGGGCTTGATGCGTGTCGATCGCCCTCGCGGTGGTGACTCGAACAGGCGCTGAAGGCCATTGTTCAAGGGCCTGAACGGTCAATTCGCCCGCGCCTCGTATATCCGCAGGCAGCCCCTCGTTAGAGTCCACTCAACCTGACGCCCCCTCATCCCAAGGAGCGAAGCATGAGTGACTCGACCCAGCAAAACTTTCCTGCGGGCTACCAGCCGCCGAAGGTGTGGCGCCCGAAAACCGACCACGGCGGCACGTTCGCCAGCATCAACCGCGCCGAATCCGGCGCCCGCTTCGAGCAGGCGCTGCCGGTCGGCAAGCACCCCTTGCAGCTGTATTCCCAAGGCACGCCCAATGGGCAGAAAGTCACCATCCTGCTCGAAGAGCTGCTGGCCGCCGGGCACAACGGCGCCGAGTACGACGCCTGGCTGGTGGACATCTTCAAGGGCGAGCAGTTTTCCAGCGGCTTCGTCGACATCAACCCGAACGCGAAGATTCCGGCACTGGTGGACCGCACCACCGACCCGGTGACGCGGGTGTTCGAGAGCGGCTCGATCCTGATCTACCTGGCCGAGCGCTTCGGTGCCTTCCTGCCTCGTGAAGGGCAGGCGCGCAGCGAAACGTTCAACTGGTTGATGTGGCAGATGGGCTCGGCGCCGTTCCTCGGCGGTGGCCTGGGCCATTTCTACGCCTACGCGCCGATCAAGATCGAATACGCCATCGACCGCTACGCCATGGAAACCAAGCGCCAGCTGCATGTGCTGGACAGCCACCTGGCTTCCCATGAATTCCTCGCGGGCGATACCTACACCATCGCCGACATGGCCGTGTGGCCGTGGTACCCCGGCAGCCTGCTGGGTGTCTATGGCGCTGGTGAGTTCCTGGAAGTGGAGCAGTACACGCACCTGTTGCGTTGGTACCACGCCATTGCCGCGCGCCCGGCAGTGAAGCGGGGAAGGGTGGTCAACCGCATCAACGGCGGGCCTGGCGAGTGCCTGCGTGAACGGCATGCTGCATCCGACCTGGATGCGTTGTTCTGAAACTGGAGATTGAAACGTGAAACTGTATTTTGCCCCGGGTTCCTGTGGCTTGGCCTCGCAGATCGCCTTGCGCGAAGTGGGCCAGGTGTTCGAGTTGATGAAGGTCGATTTCGCCACCAAGACCACAGTCGAAGGTGATTACTTCAAGATCACGCCCAAAGGCTTCGTGCCAGCCCTGAAGCTGGAAGACGGCGATGTGCTGACCGAGGGCGCGGCGATCCTGCAATGGATCGCCGACAGCCACCCGGAACAAGGCTTGCTGCCCGCGTTCGGCAGCCGCGAGCGTTACAAGGCATTGGGTTGGTTGAACTACGTGGCTACCGACCTGCACCGCGGCATGGCGACGATGTTCTCGCCGTTCATCGATGCCGCGTCCAAGGCCCGCTATGCCGAGAGCAACCTGGCACCTCGCTTCGCCTATGTCGATGAGCACCTGGCCAGCCATGAATACCTGATGGGCAGCCAGTTCAGCGTGGCCGATGCCTACCTGTACAACGTGCTGTGCTGGCCGCCGCGTGTGGGGGTGGATATCACAGGCTTCGCGGCGATTCAGGCGTTCATGGCGCGTATGGAGCAGCGTGAGAGCGTGCGTGCGGCGTTGGAGGCCGAAGGTATTCAGCGGCACTGACAGGTGGCAGGGTGTTGGGCTGGGGCCGCTTTGCGGCCCTTCGCGGGCAAGCCCGCTCCTACAAGTTCTTCAGAGTCCTCAAGAACGCTGCAATACCTGTAGGAGCGGGCTTGCCCGCGAAGGACTGCAAGGCAGCCCCATCGTCTCACCTCAAGCTGGGGTGATTGCCGAACAACTGCGCCGCCCAATCCAGAAACACCCGCAGCTTGGCCGGCAAATGCCGGTGCTGCGGGTACACCAGGTAGATCGGCAATGGGTCGTTGTGCCAGTCCTCTAGTACCGGCACCAGGCGTCCCGCTTGCAGATGCGGCGCCAGCAAGTGCTCGGCCATCTGCACGATGCCAAGGCCCGCCACCCCCGCCGCCGTGTAGGCGAAGCTATCGTTCAGGGCTATATGGCTGGACAACCCCACCTGCACACGCTCGCCTTCGCGGGCGAAGTACCAGTCGAACACCTTGCCCGTGCGTGCGGAAAAGTAGTTGACGCAGGCATGCCCGGCCAATTCATCGGGATGCTGCGGGCAGCCGTGGCGTTCGAGGTAGGCCGGTGAGGCGCAGGTCAGGTAGCGCATGCTGCCGACGCGCTTGGCCACCAGCCGCGAGTCAGCCAGCTGGCGCCCGCCGCGGATGGCGCAATCCACCCCTTCCTCGACCAGGTCCACCGCGCGGTCGCTGCTGCCCAGCTCCAGCTGGATACCGGGGTAGGTGGCGAAGAATGCCGGCAGGGCAGGGACGATCACTTCGCTGGCAAGCCAGGTGGGGGCGTCCACGCGCAGGCGCCCGGCAGGGCTCTGCTGGTTGTGCGCCAGGTCGTCCTCGGCGTCGCGCACCGCCGACAGGATGCGCAGGCAGCGCTGGTAGTAGGCAGCGCCTTCGGTGGTCACGCTGACATGCCGGGTGGTGCGGTTCAGCAATTTGGCCGACAGCGAGGCCTCCAGCGCCTGCACCAGGGTCGACACCGTGGCCTTGGGCAGCTTCATGTTTTCGGCAGCCCGGGTAAAGCCACCGGCATCCACCACCTGTACGAACACTTCCATCGCTTGCAGCTTGTTCATGGACGTTCCTCATCTTCGCAGGCCCCGGCAATCAGCACTTGCAGGATGAACAGCGCCGGTGCCAGTTCCTGGGCGAGCATGTCAGCCTTCGACGTTGGGCGCACGCTTCGCCCGCAAGGTACGAACAAGGGGTCGCCGAAGCGCACGCGCAGCTTGCCGAGCACGTTGCTCACCGCAGGCTGCGTGACGTTCAGGCGCTTGGCCGCCTTCGAAACGCCGCCCTCCTGGTACACCACCAGGAAGGTCACCAGGGTGTTGAGGTCGAATTCCAGGAAGTGCCGTACATCGACCGTGGTCACAGGCTTCCCCGTACCACGAAGCTCTGCCAGCAGCGCATGTGGCGGATGAAACGTTCGCTCAGGCCGCCCGCGCGCAGGTACTCGGCGGTGACCGGGGTAGCAGGGCTGTCGTACAGCGGGTTGGCCTGTACTTGCAGCGGGAAGTCGCGTTGCAGGATGCCGGCGCGGCCGATCAGCACGAAGTCGCAGCCTTCTTCGAGCAATTGTGCAGCGCGTTGCGCGCCCATGATCTTGCCCGCCGCACCCAGGCGCACGCGCTTGCGCGGCAGTTCGGTGAACACGTTGAGCATGCGCTGGCCCTTGAAGTCGCCGTCCTGGACGATCTGCGCGCTGTCCCACAGGGCCAGGTCGAGGTAGTCGATCAGCTCGCGGTCGAGGATATCGGCGGTGACTTCGCGCAGCTCTTCCAGGCGCAGGCCGTAGCGCTCCACCGACAGGCGCCAGCCGATCTGGAAGTTGGGGCCGCACACGCGGCGGATGCCTTCGATCACTTCCAAGGTCAGGCGTGCCCGGTTCTCCAGGCTGCCGCCGTAGCGGTCGGTGCGGTCGTTGAGATGGGGCGACATGAACTCCGAGAGAATCCAGCCGAATGCGCCATGGATGGCCACGCCATCGAAACCGGCGCGCTCTGCACGCAGCGCACCGGCGATGAAACTGTCGCGGATACGTTCGATCTGTTCGGTGCTCAGGGCCCGTACACCTGGCACGGTGAAATTCGAAGCGGGCGACGGGGTACCGCCGATCAACGGGTTGGCGCGATGCCCGGCGTGGTGCAACTGCACGGCAGACAACCCGCCGCCTGCGCGCACGGCATCGGCCATCTGGGTCAGCCCGGCGAGGTGTTCGTCGCAGAAGATGCCCAGCTGGCGCTCGAAACCGATACCGCCGGCTTCGACATGGCTGGCGCAGGTCTGTACCAGGCCGTAGCCGCCTTGGCCGACCTGGGCCATCCAGTCGACGTCGAAGGCCGAGGCGGTACCGTCGTGTTCGCTTTGCTGGTTGGTCAAGGGCGCCAGCATGAAGCGGTTGCGCATAGCCGGGCCGTGCAGCAGGGGCAGGGGTTTGAACAGGTCCGAAACGGGCATGGGAAAGCCTCCAGGTTCAGGAAAGGGTGGGCGGCCTTGGGCGAGCTCCCGGCCGCCGGTCAGGTCAACTGCGGTTGCCGGACTGGTCGAGGTTGGCGTCGCTCCAGCCGCCGCCCAGTGCTCGCACCAGCTCGACGGTGGCACGTGCGCGCTCGCCCTCGGCCTGGATCAGCGCCTGGCGGTTGCGCAGCAGCGTGCGCTGGGCATCGACCACGTTCAGGTAGTCGACATCGCCTTCGTCGAAGCGCGATTGCGCCGCACCCGCCACCCGCGTGGACGCCTGCTCGGCGCCGCGCTGGTGAGTGATGCGCAGGTCCAGGGTGCGCAGCGAAACCAGGCCGTCCTCGACCTCGCGAAAAGCCTGCAACACGGCCTTGCGATATTCGCCGACGCGTTGCTGGTACAGCGCCCGAGCGCGGGTCAGGTCGGCATCGCGCCGCCCGCCGTCGAAGATCGGCAGGTTCAGCGCCGTGCCCACCAGCGGCCCGAGCAGGAAGGTGCGTTGCGACCAGTGGGCCAGGTTGCCCAGTTCCTGCGACTCGTAGCCCAGGCTGCCGGTCAGGGTCAGCGCCGGGAAGAACGCCGCCTTGGCCACGCCGATACGCGCGTTCTCGGCAGCCATGGCGCGTTCGGCGGCGGCCACGTCCGGGCGCCGTTCGAGCAGGCTCGACGGCAGGCCTGGCGGTAGGCGAACGGTCACCGCTTGCAACGGCGCAGGCGCCAGCGAGAAGGCGGCAGGCGCCTGGCCGAGCAGGGTCGCCAGGGCATGGGCGGTGAGTGCGTATTGCAGCTCGACGGCCTGTTGCTCGGCGCGTGCCGAGAACAGTTCGGTACTGGCCTGGTCGACGATGAAGCTGGCCGCGTCGCCGTCGTCGAGACGGCGTTGCAGCAGGCGCTGGGCGTCCTCGCGCAGGGTCACGGTTTCGCCTAGCAGCTGGCGCTCGCCCTCCAGTTGGCGCAGGCTGAAGTAGGTGCGGGCGACATCGGCCTGCACCAGCAACAGCATCTGGTGCGCCAGGGCCTGCTGCTGGGCAGCGTCGGCCTGCGCGGCATCCACCGACGCCGCCACGCGGCCGAACAGGTCGACCTCGTAGGCCACCGTGGCCTGGGCGCGCCACAAGGTTTGCGAGGTGCCGGGGGCGCCGTCGCCATTGCCATCGGCAGCCCCGGAGGTGCGCTGGCGGGTGGGGCCCAGGCCCGCATCCACCGATGGCACCCGCGCCGCTTCGCTGCGTGCGCTCAGGGCGCGGGCCTGTTGCAGGCGAGCCATGGCGATGCTGACGTCAGGGTTGGCCTTCAGCGCCTCTTGTTCCAGGCGCATCAGCACTGGGTCGCCAAGCACCTCCCACCATGGGGAGGGTGCCTGTAGGTCGGCGGGCTCGGCCGGGCGCCACTGGCCTGGGGTTTCGGCGGGCTTGAGCGGGGTGAAGACACCCGGCTCGGCTTCTGCGAAGTGGGTCGGCACGTTCAAGTCGGGCCGTTGTTCGTCAGGGGGGACCGAGCAGGCCGCGAGCAAGGCGATGGCGATGGCCAGGGCGCAGCGTGCTGGCGTTTGGATCGAATGGCTCATGGCTGGCCCTCCGGCTGCTGGTGTTCAGGGTGATGGGGGACGGTTGCCGGGGGCTGGTGCTGCGCCGCCGAATGCAATGGCCGACCTTTGCCCAAGGCCCTGGCCAGCACGTAGAACACGGGGGTGAGGAACAGCCCGAAGAAGGTCACGCCGATCATTCCGAAGAACACCGAGATACCCATGGCCTGGCGCATTTCGGCGCCCGCACCGCTCGACAGCACCAGCGGGATCACGCCCATGATGAAGGCCATGGAGGTCATCAGGATCGGCCGCAAACGCAGGCGGCAGGCTTCGATAACGGCCTTGAGGGTGGGCATGCCGGCAATCTCCAGCTCCCGGGCGAACTCGACGATCAGGATGGCGTTCTTCGACGCCAGGCCAATCAGTACGATCAGGCCGATCTGGGTGAAGATGTTGTTGTCGCCCCCGGTCAGCCATACGCCCAGCAAGGCCGAGAACAGGCTCATGGGCACGATCAGCAGGATCGCCAGCGGCAAGGTCAGGCTTTCGTACTGGGCGGCCAGCACGAAGAACACCAGCAGCACGCACAGCGGCAAGATCCACACCGCGCTGTTGCCGGCGATGATCTGCTGGTAGGTCAGGTCGGTGTACTCGTAGGCCATGCCGGCGGGCAGGGTTTCCCGGGCAATGCGCTCGATGGCCTGCATCGCCTGGCCGGAGGAATAACCCGGCGCCGGGCTGCCGCTGACGTCGGCGGCAGTGAAGCCGTTGTAGCGCACCACCTGGTCGGGGCCGTAGGTCTGGCTGACCTTGGCCAGCGACGCGATCGGCACCATTTGCCCCGACGTGCTGCGCACATGTAGCTGGCCGATATCGTCGGCCTTGGTGCGGAACTGACCATCGGCCTGCATGCGTACCTGGTACACCCGGCCCAGGAAGTTGAAGTCGTTGACGTAGTACGAACCGAGGAAGGCTTGCAGGGTGTCGAACACCGCCGAGGTGTCCACGCCCAACTGCTGGGCCTTGGCGCGGTCGATGTCGATCTTCAGTTGCGGCACGTTCACTGTGTAGGTTGAGAACAGCGGGCTGAGCTCGGGCGCCTCGGAAGCCTTCTTGATGAACGCCTGGGTGGCGCTGTACAGCGCCTCGTAGCCCAGGTCGGCGCGGTCCTCGACCATCAGCTTGAAGCCGCCGGTGGTGCCCAGGCCGAACACCGGTGGGGGCGGGAAGATACCGGTGAAGGCATTGCCGATGCTGGCGAACTCCTTGCCCAAGTCGGCCGCTACCTGGTCGGCGCTGATGCCCTTGCGTTCACCGAAGGGCTTGAGCAGCACGAAGCTCAGGGCGGTGCTGGAACTCTTGGTCACGGCGTTGATCGACAGCCCGCTGTAGCCCGAGGTGCCCATTACCGCCGGATGCTCGAGGGCCATTGCGTTCATCTTGTTGATGGTCTGCTCGGTGCGGTCCAGGGTGGAGCCTTCGGGCAGCTGGGCCAGCATCACCAGGTATTCCTTGTCCTGGGCCGGCACGAAGCCGCCGGGCACGTGGCCGGTCAGCCAGGCGGTGGCACCCAGCAGACCTGCGTACACTAGCAGCATGGCGCCCTTGCGTTTGACCAAGCCCTGAATGCCAGTGCCATAGTTTTCGCTGGCGCGGTCGAAGGTGCGGTTGAAGCGGTTGAAGAAGCGCCCGAACAGTTTCTGGGTGACGCGAGTGAAGGCATCCGGTGCTTCGCCATGCCCCTTGAGCAGCAGGGCGGACAGCGCAGGCGACAGGGTCAGCGAGTTCACCGCCGAGATCAGCGTGGAGATGGCGATGGTGACTGCGAACTGCTGGTAGAACTCGCCGGTCAAGCCGCTGAGGAACGCCAGCGGCAGGAACACCGCCGACAGCGTCAGGGCGATGGCGATGATTGGCCCGCTGACTTCGCGCATGGCCTGGTAGGTGGCCTCGCGCGGGGTAAGCCCGCGGGCGATGTTGCGTTCGACGTTCTCCACCACCACGATGGCATCGTCGACCACGATGCCGATCGCCACCACCAGGCCGAACAGCGACAGGGTGTTGATCGAGTAGCCCGCCAGCAGCAGGAAGGTGAAGGTGCCGACGATGGAAATCGGCACCGCCAGCAGCGGGATGATCGACGCGCGCCAGGTTTGCAGGAACAGGAACACCACCAGCACCACCAGCGCCACCGACTCGAGCAGGGTCTCGATCACCGCGTCGATGCCCGACTGCACGGCGCGACTGGGCTCGTAGACGATGCGGTAGGTGAGGTCTTCGGGGAAGTCCTTTTCCAGCTCTTCCATCACCCGGTGCACTTCGCGGGAGATCGCCAGCGAGTTGGCGCCCGGTGCTTCCTGGGCGGTCACCGCCACGGCAGGGGCGTTGTCCAGCGTGGCGCGGATGCCGTAGTCCTCGGCGCCGAGTTCCACCCGGGCGACGTCACCCAGGCGCGTGATGGCGCCCTGGGCATCGGCCTTGATGACGATGTCGCGAAATTCCTCGGGAGTCTTCAGGCGCCCGTCGGCGTTGACGTTGAGCTGGAACGCCGTGCCGGCAGGCGCCGGTGCGCTGCCGATGGTGCCCACGGCGGCTTGCAGGTTCTGGCGGCGAATGGCGTCGGCCACGTCAGTGGCGCTCAGCCCGCGTTCGGCCAGCGCCGCCGGGTTCAGCCAGATACGCATGGCATAGCCGCCCGGGCCCCAGATCGACACCTCGCCCACGCCAGGCACCCGCGCCAGGCGGTCTTTCACGTGGCGGATGGCGTAGTTGCTGACGTAGTTGTTGTCGTAGGTGCCCTTGGGCGAAACCATGTGCACGGAGATGGTGATCACCGGCGAGCTCTTGACCGCCGTCACCCCCAGGCGCTGCACATCCTCGGGCAGGCGCGCCTGGGCCTGGGATACGCGGGTCTGTACCAACTGCTGGGCCAGGTCTGGGTCGGTGCCCAGCTTGAAGGTCACGGTCAGGTACAGGTGGCCGTCGCCGGCGGCCTTGGAGTCCATGTAGAGCATGTCCTGCACGCCGTTGATCGACTGCTCCAGGGGCGCGGCCACGGTTTCGGCGATGGTCTTGGCGTTGGCGCCGGGGTACTGGGCGTGCACCACCACCGACGGCGGGATCACCTGCGGGTATTCGGATACCGGCATGTTCAGCGACGAGACGATCCCGGCCAGCAGGATCAGCGCCGAGATCACGCAGGCGAAGATGGGGCGGTCGATGAAGAACTTGGAGATATTCATGGCTGGCCTGCGCCTGCGTTATCGGCGGCCACGGCGTTTACCGCCGTGCCAGGAGGCGCGCGGAAGGCGCCGTCATTGATCACCTTGGTGCCGGCCTCGATGCCGCTGCGCACCACACGTTCCTTGCCCTGGAGTACGCCCAGCTCGACGAAGCGCCGCTGCACCTTGCCCTGGGCGTCGACGATCAGCAGGTACTTGCGGTCCTGGTCGGTACCGACCAGGGCATCGTCGACCATCACCGCGTCGTAGTTCACACCGCCCTGCAAACGCACGCGGGCCTGCAAGCCGGGCAGCATCTCGGCGCTGGCTTGATCGATGCGTGCCCTTACGCGCACGGTGCCGGAGCGCACGTCCATGCGGTTGTCCAGCGCCTCGAGGGTGGCCGGGTAGGGGAAGGCGCTGTCGTTGGCCAGGCCCACGCGGACCTGCGATGGCTTACCGGCACGCAGCGAGGGGGCGATGATGCGCAGGTAGCTCTGCTCGTCCACGTTGAACGCGGCGTAGAGCTTGTCGTTGGAGACGATGCGGGTCAGCGGCGCTGCGTCGCCACCGGCACCCAGCACGTTGCCGGCGGTGATTTCCGCCCGCGAGATACGCCCGGCGATCGGTGCACGCACCTGGGTGTAGCCCAGTTGCAGTTGCGCGTGTTCGAGCGCGGCCTGGGCGCCTTTGAGGGCTGCGGCGGTTTCGCGCGAGGCGTTGTCGAGGGCGTCGAACTCACGGCGTGAAATGGCGTTGGCCTCCACCAGCCGGCGGCCGCGCGCCTGGTCGGTCTCGGCCAGTTGCTTGCGCGTCTGGGCTGCGGCCAGGTTGGCCTGGGCCTGGTTGACCTGGGTTTGGTAAGGGGCCGGGTCGATGGAGAACAACAGCTCGCCCTGGCGCACCTGCTGGCCCGGTTTGAAATGCACGGTCAGCAGGGTACCAGGCACGCGCGGTCGCACGTCGACGACCTCCACGGCCTCCAGGCGGCCGGTGTAGTCCTGGGTGTCGGCGATGCTGCGTTGCTGGGCGAGCTGGTACTTGACGGTGGGCAGCGCGGCAGCGGCCTCGGCGTGCACTTCGGTGCTCTCGGTCCACAGGGTGGCGCCCACGCCGATCACGGCGATCGCAGCCGCCAGGGCTGCCAGTTGAGGCTTTATCAAGGGTTTCATGGTGGCATGCTTGGGGAAGTGGGAAAGCTTGAGTCTGCGCACGCCACGCGGGGGTATCTAGAGCTGAACCTGGCTAACTTTATTGCCTTTTTTGGAATTATTGGTTGGTTTGGTTGATGTGGAAAATAGGGTTTTTTGTTTGTAGTGGCTGGTTTAGCCTAGATAACACTCATGCTTATTGCTTCAAGTGCAATAAATTTCATTCCGGGAGTGCTGCCGTGGACCGCCTTCAATCGATGCAGATCTTTGCCCGCGTCGTCGAAATGCACAGTTTTGGCCGTGCCGCCGACAGCCTGTCGCTGCCACCTTCGCGGGTGACCCGTGCAGTGAAGGAGCTGGAGGCGTTCCTGGGCGTGTGCCTGTTGCGCCGTACCACCCGGCACATCAGCCTGACTCCCGACGGCACGCTGTACTACGACCATTGCCGCCGCCTGCTGGCGGACATCGAGGCGGTGGAGTCGGGTTTTCCAGGCTCGGCGGGCACCCCACGTGGGCGCTTGCGTGTGGACATGACGCTGTCGCTGGCGCGCCTGGTGGTGCTGCCGCGCATCAAGGATTTCCAGGCACGCTTCCCGGATGTCGAACTCACCCTGACCATGAACGACCGCACCGTGGAGCTGGTGCAGGAGGGCATCGACTGCGTGATCCGCGCCGGTACTCCGGAAGACTCGCCCACCTTGGTGGCCAAGCGCATCGGCGCCTTCGAATGGGTAACCTGCGCCTCGCCCGGCTACCTGGCCGAGCATGGCGAGCCCAAGACCCTGGAGGACCTGGCCGACCACCATGCCGTCGGCTACCTGTCGAGCCGCACCGCGCGTTCGCTGGAATGGCACTTCGTAGTCGATGGCGAGGACCGTTGCCTGCGCATGCGCGAGCGGCTGATCGTCAACGACACCGATGCCTATGTGGCCTGCGCGGTCGAGGGCCTGGGCCTGATCCGCGCCGGCAGCTACATGGTGCGCGACCAGCTGGCCAGCGGGCACCTGCGCCAGGTGCTGCCCGATTGCCGCTCGCCAGCGGTGCCGTTGTCGGTGCTGTACCCGAAGAACCGTCACCTCTCGCCGACCGTGCGAGCCTTCGTCGACTGGGTAGCCGAGGTGGTGGGCGAGGCGCAACCCAGCTGGCGCGTCGAGGCGCCGTTGCATTCGGTGGAATAGTCAATTGCGCTGCGGCGGGTTGTCAGGAAGGGGCGCAGCATCAAGTATCCCGCTGTCTTCCCTGCTACCTGAGAGTCGCGCATGAAAAAGGTGCTGATGTTGTTGGCCAATGGTGTCGAGCCCATGGAAATGGCGGCGTTCACCGATATCCTCGGTTGGGCCGACCTGGTGGGCGATGAAAATATCGAGTTGGTGATGGCCGGGTTGCGTGCGCAAATCACCTCGACCTTCGGCCTGGTGATCCGCCCCAATCACCAACTGGCCGAGCTGGACCTCGATGCGTTCGATGCGCTGGCACTGCCGGGTGGCTTCGAGCCCAGCGGTTTCTACGAGGAAGCCTTGAGCGAGCCCTTCCTGGCGGCGATCCGGCATTTCGTCGACGCCGGGAAAATCGTTGCCAGCGTCTGTGTGTCGTCGTTGTGCCTGGGCCAGGCCGGGGTACTGAAAGACCGCGAGGCGACCATCTATCACCAGGTGGGTGGGCGGCGTAAGCAGCAGTTGCTGGAAACCGGTGCGCGGTTCGTCGACCGGCCTGTGGTGCGCGACGGCAACTTCATCACCTCCAGCGGGCCGGGCACGGCGTCGGAGGTGGCGTTCCTGCTGGTGGAGATGCTCAGCAGCGAGGCCAATGCGACGAACCTTCGCAGAATCATGCGGTTTCCCACACCGGATGCGCGGTGGTACGAAACACCGCAGGTGGGTTAAGGGGCGCTTTTTGGGTGTTTACAGAATGTCTTGGTCTGGATATTGTGTCTAGAAATAGATGTTCTATCCAGGAGCACCCCCATGGCCAAGCTGGAAACCCTCCGCCTGCTGGACCGCGACAGCGTCAACGCCCTGATCCAGCCCGAGCGAATCCTCGTTGCCGTACGCGAAGCCTTCCAGCTTCACAGCGACGGCGCCGGGCAAGTATTCCCCCTGGTACGTGAAGCGCTGGCCACCGGCGGGGTCTTCGGGATCAAGTCCGGCGGCATCGCCAGCCAAGGTGTACTCGGCTTCAAGGCCGCCGGCTTCTGGCCTGCCAACCGCGCCGAGGGCGGCGAGCCGCACCAGGCCACGATCATGCTGGTCGACCCCGCCACTGGCCGCCCCCTGTGCGTCATCGACGGCAACACCGTGACCACCTTGCGCACCGGTGCTGCTGGGGCGCTGGGGCTGGAATTGCTGGCCCGGTTAGATAGCACTCGCCTGACCGTATTCGGCACCGGCGTGCAAGCGAGCATCCAGGTGGACTACGCCTTGCGCGTGTTGCCCAGCCTGCGCTCGGTGACCTATCTCAGCTCCGACGGCAAGCCCAACCCCACCTTCGAAGCCCGCTTCGCCAGCCGCTGTCACATCGGCCTGGGCACCTCGGCCAACGATGCCGTGGCCCACAGCGACGTGGTGATCACCGCAACGCCCGGTCGGCAAGTGCTGTTCGACCTCGACGCGGTGCAGCCGGGTACCCACTTCAACTGCGTCGGGGCCGACACCCGAGGCAAGCGCGAAGCCCCGGAAGGCTTGCTGGCCAAGGCACGGGTGTTTGTCGATGACCGCCAGCAAGCCCAACAGGTCGGCGAAAGCCAGTGGGCGCCGGCATTGCCGGTGACGGAAATTGGCGATGTGCTCACTGGCAAGGGTGAGCACCTGCGCGCGGCCCACGACATCACGCTGTTCGACATGACCGGCTTGGCGCTGCAAGACCTGACCGTGGCGCGAATGCTGTTCGAGCAGGCAAACACTCAAGAGGTGGGCCACGCTGTCTGCTGGCCCTGGTAATCGAATCGAGGAACTGCGTCATGCCCATCACACTGCCTACCTACAAGGATGTCGTCGCGGCATCGCAGCGGCTCGAAGGCGCCGCCAATGTCACCCCGGTATTGACCTCGCGCACGATCAACCGCGAAGTCGGCGCCGAGCTGTTCTTCAAGTGCGAGAACTACCAGCGCACCGGCTCGTTCAAGTTTCGTGGTGCCTACAACGCGCTGTCGCAGTTCGATGCCGCGCAGCGCAAGGCCGGTGTGGTGGCGTTTTCCTCGGGCAACCATGCCCAGGGCATTGCCCTGGCCGCGTCGATACTGGGCATGCCGGCGGCCATCGTGATGCCCACCGACGCCCCGGCGGCCAAGGTGGCGGCCACCCGAGGGTATGGCGCCGAAGTGATCCTGTACGACCGCTACACCGAGGACCGCGCTGAAATCGGCCGGGCGCTGGCGGTAGAGCGTGGCATGACGCTGATCCCGCCCTACGACCATCCCGACATCCTGAGCGGGCAGGGCACGGCGGCCAAGGAGCTGTTCGAAGAGGTCGGCGCGCTGGATGCGCTGTTCGTCGGGCTTGGCGGCGGTGGGATGCTTTCAGGCACCACGTTGTCGACCCGCGCGCTGGCGCCGGACTGCATGCTGGTTGGCGTTGAGCCGCAAGCGGGCAACGATGGCCAGCGTTCATTCGAGAGCGGGGCGATCGTGCGTATCGACACCCCCGAGACCATCGCCGATGGCGCGCAGACCCAGTTCCTGGGCAACTACACCTTTCCGATCATCCTCGAGGGCGTGAACCGCATCGTCACCGTAACCGACGACGAGCTGGTGGCGGCGATGAAGTTCTTCGCTCAGCGCATGAAGATGGTGGTCGAGCCCACCGGCTGCCTGGGCCTGGCGGCGGTGCGCAAGCTCAAGGATGAGCTGCAAGGCAAGCGTGTCGGGGTGATCATCACGGGCGGCAATATCGATATCGACAAGCTCGGGCGCTTCCTTCATTCGTAATAGGGGCTGCGCAAGCAGCCCCGGTTTCACCCTTTGCTATCGCTGTACACCGTCGCGCGCGACACCCCCAGGTGCGCCGCGACGGTATCCATCGCCTTGCGGATATCCAGCATGCCCGCTGCCTTCAGCTCTTGCAGCAGCAGGCGGCGATCAGCCGCCTTCAAGGCGCGCGGTGTGGTTGCCAGGCGCGCGGCGAACTGGTCGATGCGGGCGCGAATGCTATCTGCGCCGCTGCTTTCCAGCGACTCGTTCGGGCGCTCGCTGCCGAAGCTGCCGAACTGCTCGAGCATGCCTTGCAGGCCCCGAAACAGCGTGAGGTCGACGTTCATGCACAAGGCCGCCACGTAGCGGCCGCTGGCGTCCTTGATGCCGATGGAGGTGCTTTTCACCGGCCGCCCGTCCTTGAAATGGTTCGGGTAGTTGGCGATCACCTGCGGGTAGTCGGGGTCGGCGATACGCGCCAGGCCAAGCTCGGTGGCCGGCTCGCCGACTTCACGGCCGGACAGGTTGTTGTGGATGGCCAGGATCGCATGCTCCGGGTCGCGCAGGTCGTGCAGCACCACTTCGCAGAAGGGGCTGAAGGTCTGGCTCAGGCCTTCGGCGATCTGTTCCAGCTGGCTGATGAGCGCTTGCTGTTCGGGGGTCACTTTCTGCATGGGGTGGCGGTATCCGGTCGTTCCAGGTCGGCAAGAATGAACATTGAGTTTGGCTTACTGAATGTGTTGATAAACGTTAACGAGAACATAGAGCGTTCTACCTCAGGGTTGCAAACGCTCCATCGAAGAGGATGCCCCATGAGCCCCACGCTAGACACCCCATGCGCCGTCATCGACGTTGCCCGCATGCAGCGCAACATCCAGCGCATGCAGCAACGCGCAACCCAGCTGGGGGTAAGGCTACGCCCGCATGTGAAGACCAGCAAATGCCCACAGGTGGTCGAGGCCCAACTGACCGCTGGCGCGCAGGGCATCACGGTGTCCACCCTAAAGGAGGCCCAGCTGTTTTTCGCCCAGGGCGTCACCGATATCCTCTATGCCGTGGCGATGGCACCGACCAAGCTGGATCAGGCCCTGGCGCTGCGGCGCGCAGGCTGTGCGCTGGTCATCGTCACCGACAGCGTCGCTGGGGCCAAGGCCATCGTCGAATTCGGCCAGCGTCATGGCGAGCGCTTCGAGGTGATGATCGAGATTGACAGCGACCACCACCGCTCCGGTGTACGCAGCGACGACCCGCTGCTGCTGGAGGTCGCCAGAGCCCTGCATGAGGGTGGTGCGTTGCTCAAGGGCGTGATGACCCATGCTGGCGAAAGCTACAAGCTCGATACCCCCGAAGCCTTGCAGCGCATCGCTGAGCTGGAGCGCAGCGAGTGCGTGAAGGCGGCCCAGGCCATTCGTGCAGCGGGCCTGCCGTGCGTCGAGGTAAGCGTAGGTTCCACGCCCACGGCGCTGAGCGCAGCGCATCTTGCAGGCGTTACCGAGCTGCGTGCCGGGGTGTACGTTTTCTTCGACCTGGTGATGCACAACGTGGGCGTGTGCGGCCTGGACGAGCTGGCCTTGAGCGTGCTGACCACGGTGATCGGGCACCAGCCGGAGAAAGGCTGGGTCATCACCGACGCCGGCTGGATGGCGATGAGCCGCGACCGTGGCACCCAGGCCCAGAAGTGCGACTACGGCTATGGGTTGGTCTGCGATGTGGACGGGGTGCCGATCGACGGCCTGCTGTTGCGCTCGGCGAACCAGGAGCATGGCGTGGCGTCGTTCGAGCCGGGCCAGGTGGTGGATGTGGTGCAGCAGTTTCCGCTGGGGACGCGGCTGCGCATCCTGCCCAACCATGCGTGTGCGACGGGGGCGCAGTATCCGGCGTATGTCGCGCTGCAAAGCGGCGGTGAGGTGGCGCAATGGCCGCGTGAAAACGGTTGGTAAGGCGTGCTGCTCAACCTGTAGGAGCGGGCTTGCCCGCGAACCAGGGCGAAGCCCTGGCCATACACCGTGGTGCCTGATTCGCGGGCAAGCCCGCTCCTACAAGGTTCAGTGCTGTCCTTAAAAACGTCAGGCGCTGCGCGTCCCCAGCACCTCAGGGTTGGCGATGTTCTTCGGCGTACCTTCGAAGAACGCCAGCACATTGTCGAAAGCATCGCCGAAGTACAGCTCGTAGCCATTCTTCTCCACGTACCCCAGGTGCGGCGTGCTCAACACGCGTGGGTGGCGCAGCAGCGGGTGGCTGGGGTCGAGCAGTGGTTCCTCTTCGAACACATCCACCGCCGCGAAGCCCGGCCGCCCAGCATCGAGGGCCTGGAGCAAGGCGCCCGGTGCAATCAGTTCGGCGCGGCTGACATTGACCAGTAGGGCATCGGGCTTCATCCCTGTGAGGTCGTCGAAGGTCACCAGGTGCCGTGTCCGCTCGGACAACCGCAGGTTCAAGCTGAGAACATCCGCCTCGGCAAAGAACGCCTCCCGCGAGGCCGCTGCCTGGTGTCCATCGGCCTGGGCGGCAGCGCGGCTGGCCTCGCTGCCCCAGACCAGCACCGGCATGTCGAAGGCCTGAGCGTATAGCGCCAGGCGCTGGCCGATCTTACCGTAGCCCCAGATTCCCAGCACTTGCCCGGCCAAGGCCTGACCCAGGTTGACCTGCCATTGCCCCTGGCGGAAGGCCTCGATGGCCGGCACCAGTTGGCGACGGGCATTGAGGATAAGCGCCCAGGCAAGCTCCGCCGGCGCCACCGGTGAGCCGCGCCCCTCGCTGACCGCCACGCCCCTCGCGGTGCAGGCTGCCAGGTCCAGGTGCCCAGCCACCTTGCCGGTCTGGCTGATCAGCTTGAGTTTCGGCAAGCGCGCCAGCAATGCGGCATCGATGCGGGTGCGTTCGCGGGTAAGCACCAATGCGTCGGCATCGGCGAAGCGCGCTGCCAGTTCATCCAGGGTGGCGGGCTGGCGCTCATGGAGCACGGTGACCTGGTGTCCGCCCAGGCGCTGGAAGCAGTCGAGCGAGCGGATCACGTCCTGGTAGTCGTCGGGGATGACAATGTGCATGCGGGGAGGGCCCTGGTGAGCGAATGAAGGTCAGACGATAGCGCAGACCAAGGCCCCGCGCGACGGTGTGTCTAGGCGTTCTGGGTGGCCAGGGTCGGGTAGTCGGTATAGCCCTCGGCACCCTGGCTGTAATAGGTCTCCATGGAGTCGCCATTGAGCGGTGCGCCGTCGCGCAGGCGCTCGACCAGGTCCGGGTTGGCCAGGAACGGGCGGCCAAAGCTCACGGCGTCGGCCAGGCCGCTGTCGAGGTCGGCCTGGGCGCGGGCCAGGTCATAGTCGCTGTTGAGCACGATAGGGCCGCTGAAGTGCTGGCGGATCAGCGGCGAGAGCCTTGGGACCTCAGTGGCGCCGAAGGTGCCGTCCGGGCCGGGTTCGCGCAGTTCGAGGAAGGCGATGCCGATCTTGTCGAGCATCTGCGCGACCGCGGCGTACAGCGGCGCTGGGTCGCTATCGTCAACGCCATAGCTTTCACCATTGGGCGACAGGCGCACCGCAGTGCGCTGCGCGCCCACGGCGTCGGCGACGGCCTGGGTGACCTGCTTGAGCAGGCGCATACGGTTCTCGATGCTGCCGCCGTATTCGTCTGTGCGCAGGTTGCTGTTGTCTCGCAGGAACTGGTCGAGCAACTGGCCATTGGCGGCGTGGATCTGCACCCCGTCGAAGCCTGCGGCCATGGCGTTGTTCGCTGCCCTCACATAGTCGTCGACCAGCTCGGGGATCTCCTCCAGCATCAAAGGTCGTGCGGTTTCGAAGGGGCGCTTGCCGTCATAGGTATGCGCCTCGCCGGGCATGGCGGTGGCGCTGGACGATACCGGGTGCACGCCGGTGACGGCCGAGTGCGCCATGCGGCCCATGTGCCAGAGTTGCGCGAAGATCAGCCCGCCCTGGGCATGCACGGCATCGGTCACAGGTTTCCAGGCCTGTACCTGGGTGTGCGACCAGAGCCCCGGGGCATAGGGCCAGCCGACGGCCTGGCGGGAAATACCGGTGGCCTCGCCGATGATCAGGCCAGCCGAGGCGCGCTGGGCGTAGTACTCGGCCATGATCGGCGTGGGAACGTGGTCGCGGGTGGCGCGGGCGCGTGTCAGCGGCGCCATGATGATGCGGTTGGCGGTCTTCAGTGGGCCGATCTTGAGTGGGTCGAAAAGCGTTTTCATGGGATGTCCTTGGTAGCGATTGCGTGATCTCGAAAGGTTCACGGCCAAGGCACACGCTTGGGTTTCTTGCCTCATGCGCAACAAAGCGCATGGCCGACGAAGACGTGTACGTCATGATCGTGAAGCTTCATGCACTATGAAAGCCGCTCGCACGGACATACAGACCTGAACCTGGCTAACTTTATTTTCGATTCTGGAAGAATTCCTCGCCCCAAACGGGGCGAGGGCCTGTGCGCTCAGGCAGCGGGCAGGTAGGTCAGCAACTCGTCGGTGGTCATCACGTCGCAGTAGATCATGTTGAGGATCTCCAGCTCCCGGTCGTGCAACGCGAGGCTTGCGGCCGCGCACGCATCGTCGACCACGATCACCTCGAAGCTCTCATCGGCCAGGCTGCGCACCGTGGACGACACGCACTGATCGGTGAATAGCCCGGTACACACCACCTGGGTGATGCCCAGGTTGCTCAGGGTCAGGCGCAGGTTGGTGCCGGTCAGGGCGCTGTCGGTGGTCTTGATGACGACGATTTCGTCGGGGGCTGGCGCCAGCCTGTCGATCACCTGCGAAGCATGCTCGTCCTTGGGCAGCAGCAGGTTGTTCCAGCCAGGCTTTTTCTGGCTCAGCGAGCGGTCGCGACCGTCGGCCCTCTGACAGGCGATGCGTGCGTACAACACGTCCAGCTGACGCTGGCGGAAGCTTGCGAGCAGGCGCTCGATATTCGGGATCACAGTGCCTTGCAGGCGTTCGTGGAAAGGTGTCCAGGCGTCGTAGCGCGCCTGCTCGGCAGGTTCGAGCGACGTACGGTCAGGCCGTTGCAGGTAGGTGTTCTGTACATCGATGACCAGCAGGGCCACCTTACCTGTCAGCAGTACCGGGTCATGCGGTTCGGGGGCGCCGACGTAGTACAGCGAGCGGCGCGCGGTTTTCCAGTGTGCGGTCATGGAAGCTCCGTGGAAGTGTTCAGGCCTTGCTTGCCAAGGTGCTGGAAAGACGTGCCGAGGCCACGGCGAAGCCGGTGCCCAAACTCATCGACAGCAGCACGATCAACAGTGCGTTGTGCAGGCTGATCGACAGCAACGCCGGGTAGGTGAAGGCACCGGGCGTCTGGCTGAGGAAGGCGAAGGTGGTGGCATAGCCCAGCGTGACCGCCGGAACCGAGGAAAACGCCGGAATAGGCGAGGCGAGGATGTACAGCAACACGCTGAGGCTCACCAGGATGCCGACCCACACCGGCGCGGGCAGGGCGTCGAACGGATTGGCCAGGGCCAGCAATGCCACCAGCCAGGCAACGGCCACGCCGAAGGCGTTCGACGTCAGGTTCAGGCCGATGGCCGTTCGGTCCCCGCCGATGGCGAAATACGACGCCCAGGCCACGAAGGCCGCCCAGATGAGCAGCGTACCCACGGAGAGGAACAGCCAGGCGGCCACTCCTCCCATGATTCCAACACCAATTGCGGTCGCAAGCACTGTGGGCATAGGTCACCTGTTTTTCGCTTGAGAGAAAAATACCGTCCAAGAAAATCTATCTGTGAAAAAATTCTCGTTCAAGAGAAAAACGGGTGTATGTTCAATCTGTCCCTGCATGAACAGGGTGTGATCCCAACCGTCGTAAGCGCATTCGTCATAGCCAGCTGCATCCATAAGAACACGAGGCCAGGTATGTCTATCGAAAGAGCTCATTTCATCCAGCATCACAACCTGTGGACCGACACCATGGCCCGCGCCGCAGCCGACGTGCTGCAGCGTATCGAGAAAGAAGGGTTGCGCTTCATCCGCTTGGGCTGGGGCGATCAGCACGGCATCGTGCGGGGCAAGACCATCACCGTCGAGGAGTTCAAGTCGAGCTTGAAGGGTGGCAAGGACTTCCAGCTCGTCACCTCGATCTTCGATACCACCAACCACCCCATCGTCCCGCCGTTCGGCGCAGAAAACGCCCTGGGCGTGCCGGAAATGATCGGCTTGCCAGACGGCATCCTGGTACCGGACCCCACCACCTTCCGCGTGCTTCCCTGGGTCAAGGACACCGGCTGGTGCCTGAGCGATGCCTACCTCTCGAACGGCGCGCCGTGCCCGTTCTCGACCCGGCAGATCCTGCGCAACCAGTTGGCCAAGCTGGGTAATGACGGCCTGTCGATGGTGGTGGGCCTGGAGTTCGAGTTCTACGTGTTCCGCCTGCTCGACCCCAAGCTGTCCCCCGAGTCGTCCGGCTACCCACCCGCGCCGCCGGAAGTGGCGATGATCCAGCACGGCTACCAGTACCTCACCGAGAACCGCGGCGACGAGGTAGAAGGGCTGCTCTCGTTCATTCACGAGAACGTCGAGAAGCTCGGCCTGCCCCTGGCGACCCTGGAAGACGAATGGGGCCCAGGCCAGTGCGAGGTGACCTTCAACCCGATGGACGCCATGCAGGCCGCCGACTCGGCGCTGCTGTTCCGCTCGGCGATCAAGCAGCTGTGCCGTCGCAATGGCCTGCACGCCAGTTTCATGGCCATGCCCAAGGTTGCCAACATCTTCCCCAGCGGCTGGCACATGCACCAGTCGATCGTCGACCGTAATGGCCGCAACATCTTCATGGCCGACGAAGGCCCGGGCCCGTTGTCGCAGAAGGGCATGCACTACATGGGCGGGTTGCTCGAGCATGCCGCGGGTACCGCGCTGATGACCACGCCGACGGTCAATGGCTACAAGCGCCACCGCCCGGATGGCTTCGCCCCCAACAAGGCGTCGTGGGCCCACGAGAACCGTGGTGCGATGCTGCGTTCGATCGGCGGCCCTGGCGACAGTGCCTCGCGCATCGAGAACCGCGTGGGCGAACCGACGGCCAACCCGTACCTGTACATCGCCTCGCAGATCATCGCCGGGCGCGATGGCATGGCCCGGCAGATCAATCCGGGCGAGCCGGTCAAGGCGGCGTATTTGGCCGACCGGCCGTACCTGCCGATGAGCCTCATGGACGCCACCGTGGCATTTCGCAAGAGCGAAGTGCTCAAGGAGGAACTGGGCCCGGTGTTCCACAATTACCTGGCAATGTTGAAGGAGTTCGAGGTCAATCGGTTCCTTTCCGCAGTCACCGACTGGGAACAGACCGAATACTTCGAGATGTACTGACACAAGGCAGGCGCTCTGGCACACAGGCGCACACCACAGCATCAGGGGGATGAACATGAAAATCGGCGCAGCGCAGTTGCGACCTGCCTGGCTCGACCGGGCAAGGACCTGCCAGATCGTCATTCAGGCGATCAAGCAGGCCAGCGATCAGGGGATCGAGCTGTTGGTCTTTTCCGAGTCGTTCCTGAGCGGCTACCCGTTCTGGATCTGCCGCACCAATGGCGCGGCGTTCGACGACGCGCTGCAAAAGCGCGCCTATGCGCAGTTCCTGGACGCTGCCGTGGAAATTCCCGGCAGTGAGGTATTGGCGATCGTCGAGGCCGCCCGCGACTACAACGTCAGCGTGTACCTGGGTATCAACGAGCGCGGCGTGCAGGAAGGCCGCGGCTCCATTTTCTGCTCACTGCTGGCCATCCATGCCCAGCGCGGCCTGCTGAGCGTGCACCGCAAGCTGGTGCCGACCTACGACGAGCGCCTGTGCTGGGCGCCGGGGGACGGGCACGGGTTGCAGGTACATGACTTCGGCGACTTCAAGGTGGGCGGCCTGAACTGCTGGGAAAACTGGATGCCGCTGGCGCGCTTTGCGATGTATGCGCAAGGCGAGGATGTACACGTCAGCGTATGGCCGGGCAATGCCTCGGCGATCAAGAACGTTGGCCAGCTGATCGCCACCGAAGGCCGGGTGTGGTCGGTGTGCGCCAGTGGCTTGCTGTCGCTGGCCGACGTGCCCGAGGACTTCGCCTTCTTCGAGGCGCTCGAGCAAGACGGTGTCGATGAAATCTTCACCGGCGGCTCGTGCATCATCGACCCGGCCGGGCGCATCGTCGCCCAGGCCGAGGATGGCCAGGAGCAGATCATTTCCTTCGATGCGGACCTTGAGCGAGTGCGTGAGGAGCGCCAGAACTTCGACCCTACGGGGCATTACCACCGCCAGGACATCTTCCGCGTCTCCATCGACAGTTCGCGTCGCCAGGCCCTGCACCACCACGGCTCCAACTCGGGCCAATGACGCCTTCGATTTTTCAACTGCCGGACACCTAAAGAAATGAAAGCCATCGTCATCCAGCATTCCCCTGATACGGGCATTGGCGTGGTCGGCCCCATACTCCGTGATATCCACGGGTTCGAGCTGCGCACCATCGATGCCACCACTGCCGATTTCAACGCTATCGACCCGGACGCGGCCGACCTGTTCGTGATCCTGGGTTCTCCCAATGGGGTGTACGAGCAACACATTCCCTGGGTGGTCGCCGAGCTTGCCTTCACCCGCAAGCTGATCGCCCTGGGCAAGCCAATCATGGGCATCTGCTTCGGCGGGCAGATGCTGGCATTGGCCCATGGCGCCACGGTAGAACCCATGGGCTACCGCGATTCGGGCTGGCTGGAAAACGACTTCGCCATCGACGATGCCTGGGCCGGCCCTTGGTTTCGCTGGCACGGCGACCATTTCACCTTGCCTCGGGACGCCCAGCGGCTGGCCAGCGCAGGCGAGGTGATGCAGGGCTTCCAACTGGGCAACAGCGTGGGCATGCAGTTCCACCCCGAAGTGACCCCCGAGATCATCGGCAAGTGGGTGCAAAAGCGCCGTGAGTCGTTGATTTGCAACGGTGTCGACGTCGAACAGGTGCTCTATACTGCCGACGCCAATGTCAAGGAGGCGCAGCCTCGTGTCGAAGCGCTGGTTGCCGATGTGCTGGCGCGCTGTCTTGGCTGAACCTGACGGAGAGGTAGCTTGAGCAAGAAACCGATGAAACCTGGGCCCGATCCGCTGCTTGGCGTCGAGATCAAGGCCCAGCGCACGGCGCGGGGCTGGACGTTGGAAGACCTCAGCCAGCGCAGTGGCGTGTCGATCGCGGCGATCTCGAAGATCGAGAAGGGCCAGTCACGCCCAAGCTTCGACACGCTGCTCAGTATTGCGCGGTGCCTGAAGATGAACTTCGTCGACATCATGGACGGTGTGTCGGCCGTCCAGCCCCAGGCGGTGATGGCACGCTTGAGCGCCACTCGGGCCGACGAGGCGGAGCAATTCAGCACGCCGTTCTACGACTACCGCGTGCACTCGGCTTCGCTCAAGTCGAAAGTGATGGTGCCGCTGCGCATGACCATCCACAACCACAAGGTCCCGCCCTTCGAAGACTGGAGCGTGCACGACGGCGAGGAGTTCGTGTTCGTGCTCAAGGGCGTGCTGCAGTTCCACACCGAGCACTATGCGCCACTGACCCTGAACGAGGGCGACAGTTGCTACATCGACAGCACCATGCGCCATGCCTTCGTGGCGGCGGGGGCAGGGGACACCGAGATCCTCTCGATCTGCCTTTCGATCAGGCCGTTCAATGGGCAGCCGGAAGTGGAGTCACAGTGAGCATGCAGGGTGAAGTGGGGTTTTGCCAATGGTACCCATGGTCACAGCGTGGCGAGCTGCCAGGCCGGGAGTTTCCCGGCGTCTACATGATCGCCAGGAGCCGGCGCAGGCCGGACAACCACCGTATCAACAACGACTTCATCATCTACGTTGGTGAAACCACCGGTCAGACACTCAGAGACCGTCTACGCCAGTTCAATACCTCGGCCTTCAGTGAAAAGCCCGGCCATTCCGGTGGCAACACGTTCCGCCTGACGCTGATGGAAACCACACCCGCCGAGCACCTTTGGGTATCGGCATGCCCTGTCGACATGGGCAGCCCATACACCACTGCTTACATCAAGCACCTCGAGCGCAAGTTGCTGTGGGAATACGTATGCACCTGGGGCCGCTACCCCGAGTGCAATCACTCATGAAGGCGCACCGCCTGGGTTTGCTCGCCGATGAACTGGCGTAGCCATTCATGGTGCGGTTTATTGTGCTTGGTCATGTCCCACACCATGAAGCAGCGGAACGACGGCACCGGGAACGGCACCGGGCATACGCTCAGCGTACTGATCGCGGCGTAGCTCTCGGCGGCGAAGCTGGGAATGGTGGCGATGACGTCGCTGTGCATCAGGGTGGTCAGCGCACCACTGAAGTGCGTGAACGAGGCGGTGACATGCCGCGCATAGCCTGCGGCTTCGAACATGTCGTCGATGAAGCCGCGACGGCCATCGTAGGAAATCCGTACGTGGTTGGCCTTGAAGTAGTCTTCCAGGCTGATGGCGTCCTGCGCCGCGCGTAAGCGAGGGTTGACCAGGCACGAATAGGATGACGAGAACAGCACCTGGGATGAGAAGCAGGTGCTGAAGTCCCTCGGTTCGCAGCAGATCACCAGGTCCATGTCCGGGTCCTGCAACGACTGTTTCCACAGCAGGCTGTTGCTTTGGTGGAAGGCAAAGCTCACACCCAATCCTTGCGCTGCGGCTGCGTTGACGATGCGCGGCGCCAGGTACGCCTCGATGTCGTCGGACAGCCCAATGTTGAACACATAGCTGGAATCGTGCGGCGAAAATTCGGCTTCTGCGGTGAGCATGCCGGAAATCGAGGTCAGCGCCTCGGTTACACGCGGCGCCAGCTCCATGGCCCTGCGCGTCGGCTGCATGCCCGAAGCGGTGCGGATGAACAGCTCGTCGCCAAAATGCTCGCGCAGCCGACGCAGCGCCGCGCTCACCGCACCTTGGGTCACGTGCAGCATGGCCGAGGCGCGGGTGGCGCTGCGCTCGGTCATCAGGCAGTGGAAGGTGAGCAGCAGGTTCAGGTCCACTCGCGAGATATTACGTACGTTAATCCGGCTCATATTTCCTAATCGTTTGCCCCGTGATCGATGAAGTTCCAGTCTGGCGCCTACAACAACCAGCATAACAACACGAGGAGCAGGTCATGGGCGCGACGACACATAGCGTGGGTGCAAGCAACACGCATACCACCGCAGGGCAGGTGGATATCCGCAAGCGGGCCATCGCGGTCGGCATCGGCAACTTCATGGAGTGGTTCGATTTCGCGGTGTACGGCTACTTCGCCGCCGTGATCGGGATGCTGTTCTTTCCCTCCAGTGCACCTGGGGTGTCATTGCTTTCGTCGCTGGCGGTGTTCGCCGTGGGCTTCCTCTCGCGGCCGCTTGGGGCGCTGCTGCTGGGGCCTATCGGCGATCGCTTCGGGCGCCGTGCGGTGCTGGTGATCACAGTGTTCGGCATGGGCGTGTGCACCACCATCATCGGCTTGTTGCCGACCTATGAGGCGATTGGCATTGCCGCGCCCATCCTGCTGATCGCCATGCGCTTCATCCAGGGCATGATGGTCGGTGGCGAGTGGTCCAGCGCCGGTATCTACATGGTCGAAAGCGCGCCATCGAACCGCCGCGCCACCGCCGCCAGCGTGATCACCGGCACGGCGGGCCTGGCCTTCCTGTTCGGTACTTTCGTTGCGGCGGCCCTGACCACCACAATGGATGAGGCCGCGTTGAACAGCTGGGGCTGGCGCGTGCCGTTCGTGGTGTCGATCGTGATGACCGGTATCGCCGTGTTCATCCGCCGCAAGCTCGGCGACACCCCGGTGTACGAGGAAATGGTGCGCCAGCGCGATCAGCACAAGGCCTTGGCGCCGAGCAAGGCCGTGCGCCGCCGTGCGTTCATCACCACCTTTGCATTCTCCGCGCTGTTCGGGGTGTCGCTGTACTACTTCGTCACCTACGCCAACAACCACCTGGTCAGCACCGTCGGCCTGCCGCGCAGCACCGCGTTGTGGCTGTGCAGCATCGCCTTGCTGGTGTACGTCATCGTCAACCCGCTGGTCGGCCAGCTCAGCGACCGCATTGGCCGGCGCAAGCTGCTGCTGGGCGCGGCGGGTGGGCTCACGGTGCTGGCGTTTCCGATCTTCCTGCTGCTCAACAGCGGCAACCCGGTAGCGATTCTGGCGGGGCTGATCGTGCTCGGCGTGCTGGTGGCGGTCACGGCGGTGATGGACGTGGTGCTGCTGGTGGAAGTGTTCCCGGCGTCCATTCGCTCCTCCGGCGCGGCCCTGGGCCACAACCTGGCGCTGGCCACCCTGGCAGGCCCCGGGCCGTTCATTGCCGCTGCGCTGATCAGCATGACCGGCAACGCGAACCTGCCGGCGGCCTACCTGGCGGCGGTGTCGCTGGTGTGCCTGGTGGTGCTCTACAAGACCCTGCCGGAAACCCGTGACAACGACATCACCCGCTTCTGAACCCCTTTTTCAGCAGAGACAGGAGTCATCATGACCCGTGTAGCAATCATCCAGGCCGCCTCGGTGCCCTACGAGCCGATGGCCAGTGTCGAAAAAGCCGCTGGCATTCTCAGCCGGGTGGCAGAACAGGGCGCAAAGCTTGCGGTGTTTCCCGAGGCGTTCATTGGCGGCTACCCCAAGGGCGCGTCGTTCGGCAGCGTGGTGGGTAACCGTGGCGCGGCCGGGCGGGCGCTGTACCAGCGCTATGTCGAAGGCGCCGTGACGCTGGACGGCCCGGAGCTGGCCGCCCTGGCCGAAAGCGTCGAGCAGACCGGCGTGACCACGGTGGTCGGCATCATCGAGCGCTTTGGCCGCACGCTCTATTGCACCGCCGTGACCCTGGTGCCAGGGCGTGGCATCGCCAACTACCGGCGCAAACTGATGCCCACCGGGCAGGAGCGCTTGATCTGGGGCTTCGGCGACGGCTCGACCCTGGCGCCTGTCAGCACTGAGCTGGGCGTGATCGGCAACGTGATCTGCTGGGAGAACTACATGCCGGCCTTGCGCCAGGCCATGTATGCACAAGGTGTGCAGCTGTATTGCACGCCCACCGCCGACGACCGCCCCAGCTGGGCCAGCTCCATGGTGCACATCGCGCTGGAGGGCAGGGTGTTCGTGCTGTCGTCCTGCCAGGCGATTCGCTTGGGCGAGTTCCCGGCGCAGCATCGTGAGGCGTTTGGTCTGGACTTCCAGGAAGACGACTACGTGATGCGCGGCGGCAGCATGATCGTCAGCCCCTTGGGTGAGGTGCTGGCCGGCCCGGTGTTCGATTGCGAGACCGAGCTTTACGCCGACCTGGACATGAGCCAGCTGAGCCAGGGCAACCTCGACTTCGATGCCGCCGGGCATTACTCGCGGCCGGATGTGTTCGAGCTGAAGGTCAATACCGCGCCGTTGCAGGCGGTCACCTTCGCGCCGTGAAACCACTCGACCGCGCCTTTGGCCGGCGCGGTCGAGCCATTTTCATGCTGCCAGCAGGCGTGCGTATTCGGCGTCCAGATATTCATCGACCGCTTCTACATCCAGCGACCCTGCCAGGTAGCAGGCTTTGAGCTCCTTGATCGCCAGGGTGCCGAAGCGGGCCCAGGCGATCAGGTTGCTGCGCACCATGAAGGCGACGATATTGCCCCCCGAGCGCAACGCGGCATCGGTGCCGTCCACCAGGCACAAGGTGCCATGGCCGATCAGCAGCATCCTGCGCAGCTCTGGGTTGCCGGCGGTGGGAATGCAATCGCGCCAGGCCTGCTCGTGGTAGAAGCGCTGCTTGATCACCCACATCATGCGGGTGAGCAGTTCGGTGATCAGCACCGGAATGGCCATGGCCAGGCCGTGGCGCAGGTCGTAGCCGGCTTCGAATACTTTTACGGCGATGGTCGAGAAGGTCTGGCGATGCTGGCCGAAGGCACCCACGTTGAGAAACTGCAGCAGCGAATAGAAGGGAATCGGAATACCCGACCCGCGCCCGGCATTCACCTTGCCACGCCCGCCAGATGAACCGGCCATGTCCGAGAACAGGTGCCCCAGCCAGTTCATGAAGCCTGCGAATACCTTGGCCACCAGGTTGGAGCCACTGAGTTCGAAGGTCTTGGTGTCGATGCTGATCAGCTTGCCCTTGTCGACGAAATGGGCGGTGTTGCTGAACTGATCGAGAATCGAGAAGAACAGCCCCACCAGGTCGGGTGAATGGCCCAGGCTTTTCACATGGTGGTTGCTCATCGACATGTTCTTCACCGCACCGCCGGTGGCATGGGTGGTGGCGTGGTCATAGTTGATGTGGAACTTTTGCTCGAGAAAGCTGATGGCACTGGCGATTTCGCTGGAGCCCTCTCGTGCACCTTTCCAGCCATTGAGCTTGGCAAAGCCCTTGACCGCGTTGTCGGTCTGCTCATCGGCCCATTTGCCCAAAGCGCCCTTGCCCGGCACGCCTACGAAGAACACATCGACCAGACCGCCGATCAGGCCGCAGGTGCCGGCGATCATGTAGTCGTACTTGTCGCAGGCGGCGGCCTTGAGTGCGAACTCGTCCTTGATGCGTTTTTCCAGCATGACCCGCTGGCTGTCGGTCATCAGGCCGCGGAACGGGTCTTCGGCGCGTTCGAGCCCTTGGCGCGCGGCATAGTTGTCGAGCTGGGCCAGGCAGTCGAGCCAGTTCGCGTCGTCGTCGAGCTCGACGACGTCGAGCATCGGTAGCGGTTGCAGCGTTGCCTGGTAGTCCGAAGGTGTTGCCAGCAACTCGTGCTCGAACATGGCCGTTTCATCGGCATCGACGACGAACACCAGGTCCTGGCCTTCCAACGCGTCGTTGGCTTGGGCCAGGAGGCTGTCCAGCAGGTCGGCGTTGCTGCGCTGGTCATGGGCCATCTGTTCGAGCGTGCCGAGCATGGTGTCCAGGTGCGCATTGCTCTGGTCGAGCTGATGCTGCTGGATACCCAGCGCCTGGGCTTGTTCGTAGAGCGGCGGCTTGGTGCTCATGAGAACAGGCTGCTCAGTTTTTCACGGGCCTTGCCCGCAGCTTCGCTGGCGGTGCCCAGCAGCACGTCGCCGACGTTGAAGTAGCCGATGGCTTCGAAGGCGCGGGCCAGGGTTTCCAGCTGCTTGCGGTCGCGGTCACGCTTGAGGCACAGCTTTACCTCGGTCTTTTCTTCGCCAGCCTCGTCGCGCCCTACCACGACCGGGCGTTCTTCGTAGAACTCGAGAATCCACGGGTACAGCTCTGCCTTGGTCGGTTCGCGGGTCAGCGCGCGCAGCTTGCTTTCATCCAGGTGCTGGGCGCAACGCAGCTTGGTGGCGCTGGCCTGGGCCGAGTTGGTCTTCTCCGTGAGCACTGCGCCTGCGCCTGTCATCTGCGCCATCAGTCCAGCCAGGCGCTTGATCTGCGCGTCCTGCACGCCGTGGGTGCGGATGGCTTCGTTGAGCTTCTCGGTGATGAAGTTGATGTCCTTCATCACCAGGGAAATGGTCAGTTGGGTCTGTTTGATCACTTCGTTGAGCATCAGCTCGCGGCGCTTGGAGCGGGTCAGCTCGTTGGCGCCGGTCAGCTTGCGTACACCTGCGTAGGCGCCGACACCAATCAACACCGCTACGCCGATGCCGGTCATCATCCCCGACATGCCGAGCAGCCCGCCCATGCCCAGGCTCGCCAGGCCAGAAGTCAGGCCCGCCGCCGACATGCCCACCACCGAGCCTGACAGGTACACCGCCGCCAGGGGCGTGCCCACTGCCGCGGCTTTTGCCGAGAGCAACTTCAGCGCCGAGACGATCTGGTCATCGGTCAGGTCGTCGCGCAGCATGTCGTAGTCATTCTTGATGGCCATGACCGCCAGCTCGATTTCCTCGTCGCTGACATCAAGCAATTCACGGTTGTTCTGCAGGAACGCGAACTGCGCGATGTCGCGCCCGCCGGTGCTGTAGTAGACGTTTATCAGGTCCTTGACCAGCGACACATGCAGCGCCTTGACCTGCCCGGCGGGGCTGTTGCTGTTGATGCGTTCGAGCAGGGTGGCCAGGGGGATGTGCCCGCTGCTGGAGGCCATGTAGGTGCGCAGGATGAAGCGGGCTTCGGGGGTGAGGTCCAGGCGGGTCATCAACTGGAGGACTTCGGCGAACTCCTTGTCATCGATGACCTGGTCGTTGTCGTAGGCCATGTTGATGACCGCCTGCACATAGGCGACTTTCAACGGCTCGCCCAGTTCATCGATGGAGATGAGTTGGCGCTCTTCGGTGAACTCGCTGAAGTCCTGCACGCAGGTTTGCAGGGTTTCCACCAGCTTGCGGTAGTTGCAGCTGAGCAGGCCGGTGATCGGCAGGGCCGCGCCTTCCTTGCGGCGGATCAGCAGCGACACTTCGGTCTTGTCGCCCTTGCTGCCGGTGACGGTCTCCACGTACTCGACGGCTTCGATGGAGGCGAAGGGCACGCTGACCGGGTCGGAAAAACTGCCGCGGTAGATCAACTGCTCGCCGGTGAACAAGATGCCGTCCTTGCCGCTGCCGAACAGGGTGTTGTCGAACAGCGCCACGACAGTGGACGGGCTACCGGTGAAGGCGAACGCTTTCACGGCATTGTTGAGTTTTTTCTCGTCGATTTGCGGCGCGATGCTGATGTTGCTGGAGATACCGACGAGGTTTTCCCGCAGGAAAACGTTGATGTTGGTCATGGCACATCCCTGTGAAAGGCTGGAGTGGCTTTTTGATATCAAGTCAATCTAGCAAATGCCATCCTCCAGCCCAAGGCTTTTTGACAGGCCTTCTCCATGCATCACTTGTCATCACCCCGGTCAATGGTGGCAGACGTCGCGCCACCTTACCCTCTAGATTCGCGAGGCATGCTGGAAGCCCTAACAAAAATAAAGAGGGAGCCGCCCATGACCACCGGTCCGCAAGTGTCCAACGCCTGGCGCATTCTGTTCCTGCTGTTCCTGGCCAACCTGTTCAACTTCTTCGACCGCACCATTCCCGCCATCATCATCGAACCGATCCGCCGGGAGTGGCACCTGAGCGACTTTCAGATCGGCCTGATCGGCACCGCCTTCACCCTGGTCTACGCCATTGCCGGCTTGCCGTTGGCGCGTCTGGCCGATACCGGTTCGCGGGCCAAGCTCATGGGCTGGGGCTTGATGGCCTGGAGCGGGCTGACGGCGGTCAATGGCATGGTCGGCAACTTCTGGAGCTTCCTGCTGGTGCGCATGGGCGTGGGCATTGGCGAGGCCAGCTATGCACCCGCTGCCAATTCGCTGATCGGAGACCTGTTCCCCGCCGAGCGGCGCTCGAGGGCGATGGGTATCTTCATGCTGGGCCTGCCGCTGGGGCTGCTGCTGGCATTCTTCACCATCGGCGCCATGGTGCAGGCGTTCGACAGCTGGCGTGCGCCGTTCTTCATCGCCGCCGTGCCGGGGATGCTATTGGCCGTATTCCTGTTCATGATTCGTGAACCGGCACGCGGCGCGGCGGAGGCGATGGCGATCTCCCAGGCCCCAATCGACCGCCCGCTGCGCCGGGTGCTCAGCGTGCCGACCTTCGCCTGGCTGGTGCTGGCGGGGCTGACCTTCAACTTCTCGTCCTACGCTTGCAACTCGTTCATGGTGCCGATGCTGCAACGCTACTTTGAGCTGTCGCTGCACCAGGCGGCGGTGTCTACCGGGGTGATCGTCGGGGTTACCGGCCTGTTCGGCCTGACCCTGGGCGGCTGGGTCGCCGACAAGGTGCACCAGCGCTGGGCCAATGGCCGCCTGCTGTTCGCCGTGGTCAGCATGTTCGTGGCCTCGCTGGCCACCGCCTGGGCGCTGCATGCGGGGCGCATCGAGCTGAGCGTGTTCGTCGCGGTGTTTGGAGTGGGCTGGCTGTTCTCGTACAACTTCTATACCTGCGTGTACACCGCTATCCAGGACGTGGTGCAACCGCGCCTGCGGGCCACGGCCATGGCCTTGTTCTTTGCCGGGTTGTACCTGCTCGGTGGCGGCCTGGGGCCGGTGGTGGTGGGTGGGCTGTCGGACCACTTCGCCAACCAGGCCATGCTGGCCGCCGGGGAGGTGGTGATGAACGAGGCGTTCAAGGCCCAGGGGCTGCACGATGCGATGTACCTCATTCCGGTGGCCTTGTTGCTGACCATGCTGTTTTTGCTGGGGGCTTCGCGCTGCTTCAGCCGGGATGCGCAGCGTATGCGCGAGGGGATGGTGGGGGAGGGTGAGGTGGTGGCTGGGCGGGCGGCTGAGGCTTGAGGCAAGGGGCCGCTCTGCGGCCCTTCGCGGGCAAGCCCGCTCCTACAGGCACTGCGCCAGCACTACATCTGTAGGAGCGGGCTTGCCCGCGAAGGGCTGCAGAGCAGCCCCAATAGCATTTAAGCCCCCCGCCCACGCAAGTGGTTGGTCGGCAACGCCGTGGTGTACTTCACCTGGCTCAAGGCAAAGCTCGACCTGATGCTCGCCACCACCGGAATCACCGTCAGGCAGTCGAGCAACAGGTTCTGGTACTCGCTCAAATCCTGGCTCACCACCCGCAGCATGAAGTCGGCCTCGCCACTCATCAGGTAGCACTCCATCACCTCGGGGCGTTCGCGGATGCAGTTGGTGAATACCTCCAGCGACTTCTTGTCCTGCAACTTGAGGGTCACGTGCACGAACACGTTGATGGCCAGGCCAAGGCTGGCCGGGTCGACCAAGGTCACCGCGCCGCGCAACACCCCGGCCTCCTTCATTTCCGCCACGCGGCGCCAGCACGGCGAGGCGGAAAGCCCCACCAGTTCGGCCAGTTCCGCGTTGCTCAGTTCGGCGTTGGATTGAAGGGCATCGAGGATACGCAGGCTGGCGTCATCGAGCTTGGCTCTGCTCATGGTGAGATTTACCTATTTTGTTTTTGGTTTCGGTAAACCTTACCTCATCCGCACAATTTGAGGACGAGATAGAACAGAATTTCTTCCTGCTTCGAAATAGCATTTGTCATGTGAATTCGAAGCGTCGGAGCCCGTCATGTCTGCATCCAATCAAGCCTGTGCAAGCCTGGGTCAAACCCGGCAATTGCCGTCCAACAGCTATGCCTGGCTTGCGCTGATGGTGCTGCTGTGGGGCGCGAGCTGGCCGATCACCAAGCTGGCATTGGCCGAAGTGTCGCCGCTGTGGCTGGCGACCATTCGCTTCGCCAGTGCCGGCGCCTGTTTGTTCGTGTACCTGGCCGTGCAGGGCCGCCTGCGCCTGCCGCCGAAGAAAGACCTGCCCATCGTGCTGTCCATCGGCCTGTTGCAGATGATGACCTTCACCGGCCTTGGCATGATCGCCATGGTGCATATCGACGCCAGTCGCGCAGTGCTGCTGGCCTACACCACGCCGCTGTGGTGCGTGCTCGCCGCCTGGGTGGTGTTCAAGGAGCGGCCGTCGAAGTTGCAGTTGCTGGCGCTGTTGGTGGGGTTGGCTGGCATCGCGGTCATCTGCTCGCCCGCCGAGCTGGACTGGAGCGCCGAGAGTACCGTGATGGGCGCCGCCTTCCTGTTGCTCGCGGCCATCGCCTGGGCGGTGGTGATCCTGCATGTGAAGCGCCACCGCTGGACGTCGTCGCCCATCGAGTTGGCGCCCTGGCAGATGCTGTTGGCCAGTGTGCCGTTGGCGATCGTCGCGTTCGTTCAGGAGGGCAGCCCGGCGAACATCGAGCTGAACCTGGGGCTGGTGCAGATGCTGGTGTTCATCGGCCCGATCGCCACCTCGGCGTGCTTCGTGATCTCGGCTGAACATGGCCGGCGTATCTCCACCTTCGAGATGTCGAACTTCACCCTGGGCGTTCCGCTGGTGGGTATCGCGCTCTCGCAACTGGTGCTGAACGTGGAAATCACCGCCGTGTTCACCCTGGGGCTTTGCCTGGTGGTAGCCGGTGTGGTGCTCGCGGCGCTGGCCGTGCGCAGGGCCTGAACAGGGACGCGGCGGGGGCCAAACGCGGCGATAAGTGGCAGAATCTCCAGGTTCTAGTGATATGGAGATTCTCATGCTGCGTGTATTCGAACGCTGGCTCGACCCTTTCCCACCCGATGAAGTCCCGCCGCCGCCCATGGGGCTGGCGCGCTTCATGTGGGCCTGCACGCGCGGTGCTCGCGGCTACATCCTGTTGATGGCGCTGCTCAGCGCCGCTGTTTCGATCTACGAAGCCTGGCTGTTTTCCTTCCTCGGCCAGGTGGTCGACCTGCTGTCGACCTGGCAGGCCGGCGACACGGTAGGCGAGCAGGAGCGCCAAGTGCTGTGGGGCGTAGGGCTGGTGCTGGTCACCAGCATCGGCCTGGTGGCCATGCGTACCGTGATGCAGCACCAGGTGCTGGCGATCAACCTGCCGCTGCGCCTGCGCTGGGACTTCCACCGCCTGATGCTGCGCCAGAGCCTGTCGTTCTTTTCCGACGAATTTTCCGGACGGGTCACCACCAAGGTGATGCAAACCGCCCTGGGCGTGCGCGAAGTGCTGTTCACCCTGATCGAGATCATTCCCGGTATCGGCGTGTACTTCGTGGCGATCATCGCCTTGGCAGGCGGCTTTGCGCTGAAACTGATGCTGCCCTTCCTGGCGTGGATCGCGCTGTTCGGCCTGGCCATGTGGTACTTCGTGCCACGCCTGGGCAAGGTGGGCCAGGAGCAGGCCCATGCGCGCTCGTCGATGACCGGCCGGGTGTCGGACGCCTACACCAACATCACCACGGTCAAGCTGTTCTCCCACTCCAAACGCGAGGCGCATTTCGCCCGCGCGGCGATGGAAGACTTCAAGCAGACCGGTTTCCGGCAGATGCGCCTGGTGAGCCAGTTCGAGATCGTCAACCAGGCGCTGGTGGTGGGCCTGATCATGAGCGCTGGCGGCTACGCCCTGTGGCTGTGGCACCAGGGCGAGGTGGGCGCTGGCGCGGTGGCGGCGATCACCGCCATGGCGTTGCGCATCAACGGCATGTCGCACTGGATCATGTGGCAGATGACCTCGCTGTTCGAAAGCATCGGCACCGTGCAGGACGGCATGGCCACCCTGGCCAGCGGCCCCAAGGTGCAGGACGCGCCGAACGCTGGTGTGCTGGAGCCGCGCGGCGGGGCGGTGAGCTTCGACAACGTGAGCTTCAACTACAACGGCGAGCGCCAGGTACTCGATGGCCTGAGCCTGGACATTCGCGCGGGCGAGAAGATCGGCCTGGTGGGCCGCTCGGGCGCAGGCAAGTCCACGTTGATCAACCTGCTGCTGCGCTTCTACGACGTCGATAGCGGGAAAATTCGCATCGATGGGCAGGACATCGCTCAGGTCACCCAGGACAGCTTGCGCGCCACCATCGGCATGGTGACCCAGGACACCTCGCTGCTGCACCGCTCGATCCGCGACAACATCGCCTATGGCCGCCCCGAGGCGACCGATGCGCAGATCCGCCGCGCCGCCTTCAGCGCCCAGGCCGATGGCTTCATCAACCAGCTGACCGACCCGCAAGGGCGCAGCGGCTACGACACTTTGGTGGGGGAGCGTGGCATCAAGCTGTCGGGTGGCCAGCGCCAGCGCATCGCCATTGCCCGAGTGATGCTCAAGAACGCGCCGATTTTGCTGTTAGACGAGGCCACCAGTGCGTTGGACTCGGAAGTGGAAGTGGCGATTCAGGAAAACCTGGATGAAATGATGCAGGGCAAGACGGTGATCGCCATCGCCCACCGGTTGTCGACCATTGCGGCGATGGACCGGTTGGTGGTGATGGACGAGGGGCGGATCATCGAGCAGGGCACCCATGCTGAGTTGCTCGCCAAAAATGGCACCTATGCCAAGTTGTGGCAGCACCAGAGTGGTGGGTTCCTGGGGGAAGACCAGGGGGTGGTCGAGGCGTTGGAGTAAGCAGCGCAGCAATACTGTTCACTTGACATCGCCGGGGCCGCAAAGCGGCCCCAACTACCGCGCGTCGCTCGAAAGCAACCGCTGCAAGCTCGACAGGATGGACACCGCATCGTACGGCTTGCGCACCACTGGCACCCCACGCAGTCGGTCCGGCAAGCTCGCGCTGTCGCCATAGCCTGTGGCGAACACGAAAGGAATATTGCGTTTGACCAGCTCGTCGGCCACCGCCACCGAGGTGCCGCTGCCGAGGTTCACATCCAGCACCGCCACATCAGGCGCGCGGCTGGCGATCAGGCGCAGGGCCTCCACCTCGGAACTGGCAGTGCGCACATCGCTCACCAGGGCATCGGCCAATATCTGTTCCAGGCCCACCGCAATCACCAACTGGTCCTCGACGATCAGCACGTTCAGCGCCTGAAGCGCCTCGAAGTTGCCGCCGCCCAGTGCCGCCGGTACTTCCTGGGCACTGGCCGGCTCTGCCTCGGCGACAGTGATGTGCTTGGCCGGAATGCGGAACAGCCCGCGCACGCCTTCGGGCAGGTATTCCACGCGGCTGGTGCCGCCCAGGTCGAACGGAATGCTGCGGTCGATCAGCACCGAGCCAAAGCCGCTGCGGCTAGGCGCGCGCACCGTCGGCCCATCGCGCTCCACCCAGGTGATGTCGCAGGCCATGCCAGCGTCCAGCGTCCAGCTGACCGAGAGCTTGCCACCGGCCCGCGACAGTGCCCCGTACTTCGCCGCGTTGGTCGCCAGCTCGTGTAGCACCAGTGCCATCACCGAGTAGGCGCGGGCATCGAGGATCACCGTCGGGCCTGCCAGCTCGATCACTTCGGCAGAGCCGCGATAGGGCGAAAGTTCCGCCTCCAGCAGCGCCGACAGACGCCCACCGCCATCGCCGCGCACCACCTGGTCGTGGGCTAGCGACAGGGCCTGGATCCGCCCCTTGAGCTTGCCTACGTAGTCCTTCAGCGGCTGGCCTTCGGAGGTGGGGTGCGCCACCAGCGCGCCGATCAGCGACAGGATGTTCTTGACCCGGTGGTTGAGCTCCTCGTTGAGCATGCGCTGGCGCACGTCGGCCTTGGAGCGTTCGCTGGCCAGCAGCTCGCTGTTGTGCAGCGCCACCTCGACCACAGCGGTGCGAATGGCTTCGCCGAACTGGCGGTCCTGCTCGCTCCAGGGCTGCGACTGCTGGTGCACGGTTTCCTTCCAGATGGCGAAGCTCTTGCGTGGGGTCAGGCGCTCGCCGTGGGTGCCGGTGTCATAGGTCTTGTTCGGGTCGCCGGCCCAGTCGAGGGTTTCCAGTACTTCCTTGCGAAACAGCACCAGGTAGTCCCGTGGGTGCTGCGACATGGGAATGATCAGCACGCCTGACACCTGCGCCGCATAGGCCTGGGCGGGCGGGTGCACGCTCGACAGGCGGTTGGAGGCCCAGGTCTGGCCCTCGGCGACGCTCTGCGCCAGGCTCAGCAGTTCGGTGATGGCGGCCGCGGGCGGGGTGAGGCCGAGCGACGACCAGCGACCTTGCAGCGACATGCCGATGCCGTCGCACGCCACCAGCGACTTGAATTCGCCCAGGCGGGCATGGAAGAACTCGGCCATGTCCGGCGCCTGGTTGGCGTTGCGCAGCAGCGTGTCCAGCGCCTGGTGGACATGCCGGGAAGCATCGAGCTGCTGGCGGCTGCGCAGGCGCTCGATGTGCAGGGAGAAGAATTCGCCGAACATCTCGGCGGCCACCCGTTGCCCCATGGGCAGGGCGCGTGGCGCATAGTGATGGCAGGCGATCAGGCCCCACAGCTGGCCATCGACGATGATCGAGATGGACATCGACGCACCTACGCCCATGTTGGTGAGGTATTCGCAATGAATGGGCGAGACGCTGCGCAAGTGCGCGTAGGAAAGATCCAGCGGCTCGCCTGAAGGGTCCAGCACCGGCTCCAGCGGCACGGTCTTGCAAGTAGCATCGGAAATCACCCGGATCGGGTTGCGCAGGTACAGGGCGCGGGCCTGCTGGGGAATGTCGGAGGCTGGGAAGTATTGCCCCATGAAGCTTTCCAGGTCGCCGCGCTTGGCTTCGGCCACCACCTTGCCGGCGCCATCGACACCCAGCTTGTAGATCATCACCCGGTCATAGCCGAGCACCGCCCGCACGAAGCGCGCGGCGTCGCGGTACAGCTTGGCATTCTGGTCGATCTCGCGCAGCTGGGCGATCAGCGCGCGGGCCAGTTCCACGGGCTCGGCGACACTGGCGCCGGCCGCCTCGAATTCGATGATCGCAGTGCCTTTGAACAGGTGCGCGCTGATGTCGAACACCTTGCCCGAGGCCAGCTGCACGCCGAACAACAGCGCAGGGCGGGAGGCTTCCTTGGTGCGCGCCAGGGCGTTGCGAATGGCATGCGCGGCTTCGTCGCCCAGCACTGCATGCAGCTTCTGGCCGTTGATCTCGGCGTTGCAGCCGAGCATGTCCGAGGTGTTGGCCGAATGGCGCAGGACGAGGTTGGCGTAAGCGTCGCAGGCAAGCAGGCAACCGTGGGGCTGGATGCTGCCCGGGATCTGGATGGGTTCGCGGTCGCAGTTGGTGAGGTTGACACCGTGTCTGAAGGTCATCGGCCCTGCCTGTTGGATAGAGGTACGTACACGCGCAGGCGTTGGCTGTGGTGTGCAGGCGGCGAGGCGAGTGAGGTGAGTCTAGCAGGGCTGCCCCTGGGGAGGCAGGCACCTGAAAACGTAACGTTTTTAGATGCTGGCAAAAAGCAGTAACATTTGATGGTATTTGAAGATACAAACCATTACCATTTGCGCGTTTTTTCTTATCTTCATTACTTGTCAGGGTTCGCAAAATGGCCTCTCGCTTCCCCTCTCGACCAGCCGCGCTGGCGTTCTTTTGCTCCGTAGGCTTCATGGCGCACGCCGCCGAGCCTATCCAGCTCGAAGCCACCGATATCAATGCCGACGCGATCAAGGCCCGTAACGATGGCTTGACCGAAGAGTTCGCCGGTGGCCAGGTCGCGCGGGGCGGGCGGATGGGGGTGCTGGGCAACCAGGACAACATGGACGTGCCCTTCACCATGACCAGCTACACCTCCAAGGTGATCGAGGACCAGCAGGCCGAAGACATCGGCGATGTGCTGGCGAACGACCCGTCGGTGCGTGAGTCGTTCGGCTTCGGCAACCAGTCGAAGGTCTTCGTGATTCGTGGCCTGCCGCTGAGCGGCGACGATATTTCCTTCAACGGCCTGTACGGCATCCTGCCGCGCCAGATCATGTCCACCGACGGCGTGGAACGGGTAGAGGTGTTCAAGGGCCCCAACGCCTTCCTCAATGGCGTAAGCCCCACCGGCACCGGGCTTGGCGGCAACGTCAACCTGCAACCCAAGCGCGCCCAGGACACCCCGACGCGCCGCTACACCCAGGACATCAGCACCGATGGCCGAATCGGCGAGCACCTGGACATCGGCCAGCGCTTCGGTGAAGACAACCGCTTTGGCGTGCGCCTGAACCTGAGCCAGCGCGAAGGCGAAACCGCCATCGACGACCAGGACCAGCGCTCCAAGTTGTTCGTCGCAGGGCTGGACTACCGCGGCGACAACTTCCGTGTTTCCACCGACTTCGGCTACCAGAAGCAGCGCATCAACCACCTGCGCAACTCGGTACGCCCAGGCACGGGGGCCAACCTCACGACCAAGGTTCCCACGGCGCCGGACGCCAGCCGCAACTATGGCCAGGACTGGACCTACAGCGAGTCGGAAGACACCTTCGGCATGATCCGTGGCGAGTGGGACCTGAGCGACAGCTGGACCGCCTACCTGGCCGGCGGCGCCCGCCACACCCGCGAGCACGGCACCTACGGCACCCCGGTGCTGGTCGGCAATAGCGGCTCGGCGACCTTGGGCGGCTCGGACATCGTCCATGGCGAAGACAACACCAGCTTCAGCGCAGGCCTCAATGGTCGCCTGCAAACCGGCCCGCTCAGCCACCAGATCGCTGTCGGCGCGAACACCATGTGGACCCAGGCGGAAAACGCCTACATCTTCTATCGCTCCACCACCGGCAACAGCAACATCTACAACCCCCTGCCGCTGCCACGGCCGACCGATATCAGCCTGACCGGTGGCGACATGGGCGACCCAGGCGTGACCGGCAAGGTGCGTAACCGCAGCATCGCCATTTCCGACACCATTGGCGTGTTCGACGACCGCCTGTTGCTGACCTACGGCGTGCGCCGCCAGCAATTGTTGGTGCAGAACTACACCTACGACGGCACCACCTCCAACGGCGTGGCCAACCCGCGCAATGACGGCAGCCGTAGCGGCGAGCCGTACGACGAGGGCATCACCACGCCGGTGTACGGCATCGTGTTCAAGGCCACCGACAGCGTCTCGCTGTACGCCAACCGTATCGAAGGCCTGGCCCAAGGCCCGACCGCACCTGCGAACGTGATCAACGCCGGGCAGATGTTCCCGCCGGGCCGCACCAAGCAGCTGGAAATGGGGATCAAGCTCGACAAGCAAACCTACGGCGCCAACCTGGCCGTGTTCCGCATCGAGAAGCCTTCGGACGGCTACACCCAGGGCACCAGTTTCATTCGTGATGGCGAGCAGGTGAACAAGGGCATCGAGCTGAGCGTTTATGGCGAGCCGATCAGCGGCCTGCGCCTGATGGCTGGCGGTACCCGCATGAGCTCGGAGCAGAAGAAGACCCTCAATGGCCTGAACGATGGCAACGATGCCATTGGCGTGCCGACCTTCCAGCTGAACGCCAGTGTCGACTGGGATGTACCGGGTGTGAATGGCCTGGCGCTCAATGCGCGCATGCTGCGTACCGGTGGCCAGTACGTCGATGCGGCGAACAACCTCAGCCTGCCGACCTGGAACCGTTTCGACGCTGGTGCGCGCTACAAGCTGAAGCTGGCCGAGAAGGACCTGACCTTGCGCGTGAATGTCGAGAACATCACCGACAAGAACTACTGGGCCTCGGCCAACGGCGGCTACATGACTCAGGGCGATCCGCGGTTGGTGAAGTTCTCCGGCACCATCGATTTCTGATTTCGTCGAAGTAGCGGCAAGACTGGGGTGGCATGTGTCTCACATGCCACCCCAGTTGTTTTTGGGCTGCGCCGTTAATGGCACATGCCCAGTTCTGCGTCGTCCATCAGTGCCTTGGCCTGCGAGGCCCAGATCAGCTGGGGGTTCTCGTCCATCAGGCCGGAGAGGGTCATGTCGCGCACGTAGCCCATCAGTTCTGAAGCCTGCTCGCGGGCGTGTTGGCAGGGGATGCCGGGTTCGATGCAGAACAGGGGGTGGGTTTGGCCTTCGCCTTGGTAGAACTTGGTTTTGCCGACGGTGGTTTTGGTGGGGGTGTCGTCTGTTGGCATGGTGATCTTTCCCTGAAAAGTGGGGTGCCTGTTCCGGCCCTTTCGCGGGCAAGCCCGCTCCTACAGGTACAGCGCCGCTCTCTGGCCTGCGGTGAACCTGTAGGAGCGGGCTTGCCCGCGAAAGGGCCAGAACAGCCAATGTAAAACCTGATGCTTAGTGCCTTGCCTGCGCCGGCATCTGCACTTGAATCAACGCCGACTCAAGCAACACCCGCAGCGACTCGATCTCGTGCAGCGAGGCCATCATCAGAATCGCGCCAGGGCATTTGGGCAGAAGCAACAACGCCTGATGAGCCACGGTTTGCGCGCACAAGGCGTAGTCGGTGGCTTGGATCAGGGTGTCTTCGAGAGAATGAGGGGCGTGAGGTGGATCGGGGACGATCTTCAACATAGCTATTTACCTTCAAGTGCGGCCGCCCACCTGCTGTCAAACAGAAGGGTGGCAGCTGTACGTGGGTTGACAGACCGGCGGTAAATAGCAAATCTCCGGCGCACGCAAGCGTGCCCGCACGTACAGCCGCCATAAAGGCTTAGCCATACGCTATTTACCGTTACAGCCTGTCAAAGCTGTGTCGTTGATAAGCAACGACCCGCCGAGACTAGAGCGGTGCTAGAGCGGCTGCAACGGAAAAAAGGCGGTAGAAGAATGTTTGGGAAACGTACTACAAGGAAGCGGACAAATCCGATTTTCCGCCCCGCATTCGAGGCGCAATAACCTGCTACACCGCCGGCTCCACTTCCAGGAACGCCGCCTCCAGCAACTGCTTGGTATACGGATGCTGCGGCGCATGGAAGATCCCCGACGCCTCCCCCTGTTCCACCACATGCCCATGTTTGATCACCATCAACTGGTGACTCAGCGCCTTCACCACCGCCAAGTCATGGCTGATGAACAGGTAAGTGAGGTTGTACTTGCGCTGCAACGAGCGCAGCAGCTCTACCACCTGGCGCTGCACCGTGCGGTCCAGCGCTGAAGTGGGCTCATCCAGCAGGATCAACGCAGGCTTCAACACCAACGCCCGGGCAATGGCGATGCGCTGGCGTTGGCCGCCGGAGAATTCATGGGGGTAGCGGTGGCGGGTGCGTGGGTCCAGGCCCACTTCCTCCAGTGCTGCGATAATCGCTTTTTCCTGCTCTTCAGGCGTGCCGATCTTGTGAATCCGCAAACCCTCGCCAACGATCTCGCTCACGCACATGCGTGGGCTCAGGCTACCGAACGGGTCTTGGAACACCACCTGCATTTCCCGGCGCAGCGGGCGCACCTGCTTCTGGTTCAGGTCTTCGAGGTCGTGGCCGTGGAAGTGAATGCCGCCCCGGCTGGAAATCAGCCGCAGGATCGCCAGGCCCAGGGTCGACTTGCCCGAACCGCTCTCGCCGACGATGCCCAGGGTCTGCCCCTGGGGCAGGCTGAAGTTCACCCCGTCCACCGCCTTCACATGGTCCACGGTGCGGCGCAGCAGGCCTTTCTTGATCGGGAACCACACGCGCAGGTCGTTCACTGCCAACAGCGGCTTGCCGATGTCGGTGGCGGCAGGCTCGCCGCTGGGTTCGGCGTTGATCAGCATCTGCGTGTAGGGGTGCTTGGGCTGCTTGAACAGCGTGGCGCAGTCGGCCTGCTCGACGATCTTGCCGCACTGCATCACGCATACGCGGTGGGCGATGCGGCGCACTAGGTTGAGGTCGTGGCTGATCAGCAGCAGGGCCATGCCCAAACGCGCTTGCAGCGACTTGAGCAGGTCGAGGATCTTCAACTGCACGGTCACATCCAGCGCCGTGGTGGGTTCGTCGGCAATCAGCAGTTCCGGCTCGTTGGCCAGGGCCATGGCGATCATCACCCGCTGGCGCTGACCGCCGGACAGTTCATGGGGCAGGGCCTTGAGGCGCTTCTTCGGCTCGGGGATGCCCACCAGTTCCAGCAGCTCCAGGGTGCGGGCGGTGGCGGCCTTGCCGGTCAGGCCCTTGTGCAGCAGGAGGATTTCGTTGATCTGCTTCTCGATGCTGTGCAGCGGGTTCAGCGAGGTCATCGGCTCCTGGAAGATCATCGCGATGCGGTTGCCGCGAATGCGCTGCATCGGTTTCTCGCCCAGGTGCAGCAGGTCTTGCCCGGCGTACTGGATGACGCCGGACGGGTGCCGGGCCAGGGGGTAGGGCAGCAGGCGCAGGATCGAGTGGGCGGTGACCGACTTGCCCGAGCCGCTTTCGCCGACCAGGGCCAGGGTCTCGCCCTTGCGGATATCGAAGCTGATACCGTCGACCACGCGGTTGACTTGGTCGCCCGTGACGAACTCGACCGCCAGGTCGCGTACTTCGATCAGGGTGTCTTGGCTCATGTCATTTCCTCGGGTCGAAGGCATCGCGGGCGGATTCGCCGATGAACACCAGCAGGCTCAGCATCACCGCCAGCACGGCGAAGGCGCTGATGCCCAGCCACGGTGCCTGCAGGTTGGACTTGCCCTGGGCCACCAGCTCGCCCAGCGAGGCGGAGCCGGCGGGCAGGCCGAAGCCCAGGAAGTCCAGGGCGGTGAGGGTGCCGATGGCGCCGGTCAGGATGAACGGCATGAAGGTCATGGTGGAGATCATCGCGTTGGGCAAGATGTGTCGGAACATGATCGGCCCGTTGCGCATGCCCAGGGCGCGGGCGGCGCGCACGTACTCGAGGTTGCGCCCACGCAGGAACTCGGCGCGCACCACGTCCACCAGGCTCATCCAGGAGAACAGCAGCATCATGCCCAGCAGCCACCAGAAGTTCGGCTGCACGAAGCTTGCGAGGATGATCAGCAGGTACAGCACTGGCAGGCCCGACCAGATTTCCAGAAAACGCTGCCCGGCCAGGTCGACCCAACCACCATAGAAGCCCTGCAAGGCCCCGGCGATCACGCCGACGATGGAGCTGAGCACGGTCAATGTCAGGGCGAACAGCACCGACACGCGGAAGCCGTAGATCACCCGGGCCAGCACGTCGCGGCCCTGGTCGTCGGTGCCCAGCAGGTTGTCTGTCGAGGGTGGCGCGGGGGCGGGCACCTTGAGGTCGTAGTTGATGCTTTGGTAACTGTAGGGGATCGGCGCCCAGATCACTGTGCTGTCTTTGTGTGCCAGCAGCTCGCGGATATACGGGCTCTTGTAGTTGGCCTCCAGCGGGAATTCGCCGCCAAAGGTGGTCTCGGGGTAGCGCTTGAAGGCCGGGAAGTACCACTCGCCGTCGTAGCGCACGGCGATGGGCTTGTCGTTGGCGATCAGCTCGGCGCCCAGGCTCAGGCCGAACAGCACCAGGAACAGCCACAGCGACCACCAGCCACGGCGGTTGGCCTTGAAGCGCTCGAAGCGCCGACGGTTCAGGGGAGAGAGGGCCATGTCAGTGCTCCCGGCTGGCGAAGTCGATACGCGGGTCGACCAGGGTGTAGGTGAGGTCGCCGATCAGTTTCACCACCAGCCCCAGCAGGGTGAAGATGAACAGGGTGCCGAACACCACCGGGTAGTCGCGGTTGATCGCCGCTTCGAAGCTCATCAGGCCCAGGCAATATACGCCCCCGTCAGAATCACCCCGAACAAGCGCAACGTCTGCATCGCCAACACCATCCCCACATCCGCGTGGGTC
>NZ_JBNNVR010000019.1:0-72355 GCF_050280645.1 Pseudomonas sp. NPDC089554 | reverse complement strand
CAGGAACAGCGCCGCTCTCCGGCCTGCGGTAAACCTGTAGGAGCGGGCTTGCCCGCGAAGAGGCCGCACCGATCTTGCTGACTACATACTTCACGATTCGTGTTCCATCCATCTCCACTCACACCATTGAACCGTTCCGTACCGGGGCTATCCTCGGCACATGAACGTCATAACAACAATGGAGTGACCAACATGTTCCGTGGTTTCCACAAAGCCTGCCATGCCGTCGACGGTGTTGAGATCGCCTACCGTATCGGCGGCCAAGGCCCCGCGCTGTTGCTGCTGCACGGCCACCCGCAGACCCATGTGATCTGGCACAAGGTCGCCGATACCCTCGCCAAGCATTTCACTGTGGTGGCGGCCGACCTGCGTGGCTACGGCGACTCGGCCAAGCCCCTGGCCGATGCCGACCACAGCCAGTATTCCAAGCGCAGCATGGCCCGCGATATGGTCGGCCTGATGCACGGCCTGGGCTTCACTACCTTCTCCGTGCTGGCCCATGACCGTGGCGCCCGGGTAGCCCATCGCCTGGCCCTGGACCACCCAGCGTGCCTGAACCGCCTGGTGTTGCTGGACATTGCCCCGACCCTGGCCATGTACCGCCAGACCAACGAAGCCTTCGCCCGTGCCTACTGGCACTGGTTCTTCCTGATTCGCCCGGCACCGCTGCCGGAAACCCTGATCGAGGCCGACCCCGACGGCTACCTGCGCAGTGTGATGGGCGGTCGCAGCGCAGGCCTGACGCCGTTTACCGACGAGGCGTTCGCCGAGTACCGCCGTTGCCTGTCCCTGCCGGGTGCTGCCCGGGGCGTGTGCGAGGACTACCGCGCCGCTGCCAGCATCGACCTGGAACACGACCAGGCCGATCTCGACGCTGGCAACAAGATCGAGGCGCCGCTATTGGTGATGTGGGGCCGAGACGGGGTGATCGAGAAATGCTTCAAGCCATTGGAAGAGTGGCAGGCCATTGCCCGCGATGTGCGTGGTGGGCAATTGCCGTGCGGCCATTACATCCCCGAAGAAGCCCCCGAGGCGCTGCTTGAGCACGCGCTGCCATTCCTGACCCAGGCCTAAGCCGCACGCAATGACCACCAAGCCAGGCACTCGCTGCCTGGCCAGGCCTTCGGCTGCCCGCGAAACCCCGACCACCACCGTGATGGACCTGCCATGAACAGCCCGAGAACGCTGTACCAGAAACATATCGATGCCCACACCGTCTGCGAACTGGACGACCAGGGCCACGTGCTGCTGTACATCGACCGCCAGGTCGCCAACGAATACACCAGCCCGCAAGCCTTCAGCGGCCTGCGCGAGGCTGGGCGCAAGGTGTGGCGACCTTCGGCGACGCTGTGCGTGGTCGACCACGTCAACCCCACCGCGCCTGAGCGTGACGCCCACATGCCCGACCCGGGTGGCGCGCGGCAGGTCAGCTATTTCCAGGAAAACTGCCGCGACTTCGGCCTCGAGCTGTTCGACGTGCTCGACAAACGCCAGGGTATCGAGCACGTGGTGGCACCTGAGCAAGGCTTCATCCTGCCAGGCATGATGGTGGCTGCCGGTGACAGCCACACCACCACTTACGGTGCGCTCGGCGCCTTCGGCTTCGGCATTGGCACCTCGGAGATCGAGCACCTGCTGGCGACCCAGACCCTGGTGTACAAGCGCCTGAAGACCCTGCGCGTGACGGTGGACGGTGAGACCGGGCCGGGCGTGGTGGCCAAGGACATCATCATGGCGCTCATTCGCCAGATCGGTGCTGCGGGTGCCACTGGCTATGCCATCGAATTCGCCGGGCCAGTGATCGAGGCCTTGAGCGTAGAGGGGCGCATGACCCTGTGCAACATGGCGGTCGAAGCCGGTGCCCGAGGCGCTTTCATGACCCCGGACGACAAGGTGTTCGCCTATCTCCAGGTCAAGCCGCGGGCGCCCCAGGGCGCCCTGTGGGAGGCCGCGGTGGCGCGTTGGCGCGAGCTGTACAGCGACCCTGGCGCGGTGTTCGACCGCGAGGTTCACCTGCAGGTGGACAGCTTGCAGCCGATGGTCACCTGGGGCACCAGCCCTGACCAGGCGGCGGCCATCGACCAGTGCGTGCCCGACCCGTTGGCCGAGCCGGACTTGATCCTGCGTCAGGACCTGCAGCGCGCCTTGCGCTACATGGGCCTGGAGCCCGGCATGGCGTTGTCGGGTATTCCCATCAGCCACGCTTTCATCGGCTCGTGCACCAACGCCCGCATCGAGGACCTGCGTGATGCCGCACGGGTGGCCAAGGGGCGCAAGGTCGCCAAGGGTGTACGGGCGATGATCGTGCCGGGCTCGACCCAGGTGCGCGACCAGGCCGAGGCCGAGGGCCTGGCCCAGGTGTTCCGTGAGGCTGGCTTCGAATGGCGGCAGTCGGGCTGCTCGATGTGCCTGGCGATGAACGACGATGTGCTGGGCCCGGGTGACCGCTGTGCATCCAGCACCAACCGCAATTTCGAAGGGCGCCAGGGCGCCGGTGCCCGCACCCACTTGATGAGCCCGGCGATGGTCGCCGCGGCGGCAGTGACCGGCCAGCTGGTCGATGTTCGCCAACTGACGATGGAGGAGGCTTGAGATGCAACCGTTCAACCATGTTCAAGGCATTGCCGCACCCATGCTGGCGGCCAATATCGACACCGATGTGATCATGCCCAAGCAGTTCCTCAAGGGCATCGACCGCAACGGCCTGGACCGCGGGGTGTTCTTTGACCTGCGGTTTCTTGAAGGCGGCAGGCCGAACCCGGCGTTCATTCTTAACCAAGCGCCCTGGAACGAGGCGCGCTTCCTGGTGGTGGGCCCCAACTTCGGTTGCGGTTCAAGCCGCGAGCATGCGGTGTGGGGGCTCAAGCAACTGGGGATTCGTGCCCTGATCGGCACGACGTTCGCGGGGATCTTCTACGACAACTGCCAACGCAACGGCGTGCTGACCATCCAGCTGGAGCCGGCGCAGCTCAAGCACTTGGGCGAGCGGGTAAGCGAGGCGGGGAGTGCGGCCATCGGCATCGACCTGCCCGCCCAGCGCATTACCCTGGCGGATGGCGAAGGTATCGACTTCAGCCTCGATGCCCTGCGCAAGGAGGCCTTGCTACTGGGTCTGGACGCCATCGGCAGCACCTTGCAGCGCAGCGAGCAGATCCGCGACTTCGAGGCCCGGCACCTGGCTTCGAACCCCTGGCTCGCCTAGCGCTTGAGGCGCGCCTGGAGAAACTCCACGCACACCCGCAGCTTGGCCGAATCGGCCAAGCGCGTGGGGTACACCGCCCACACATTGGCGCTTTGGCTGTAGGCCGGCAGCACCTGCACCAGGCGCCCCTGATCCAGCATGGGTTGCACGTCCCACTGCGAGCGCAGCAGCAGCCCGCAGTGGGCCAGCGCCCATTGCAAGACGATTTCGCCACTGTTGGACGACAGTGTGCCGTTGATTCGCACGGTGTGTTCCTCGTCTGCGGCCTGCAGGCGCCACAGGCCGAACGGGCTGTTGCGCTCCTTGAGCACCAGGCAGTCGTGGCCTGCGAGGTCATCGAGGGTTTGCGGGGTACCACGCCGGGCCAGGTATTGCGGGGTGCCGCAGAGGATTCGTCGGTTGCTTGCCAGCTGGCGGCAGATGTGTTGCACCGGTAGGTCGTCACCCACCCGTATCTCCAGGTCGAAGCCTTCGGCGACGATGTCCACCGCCCGGTCGAACACGTCCAGGCGGATCTCCAGGTCGGGGTAGGCGGCCGCCAGTTCGGCGATGGCCGGGGCCACATGGTTGCGACCGAAGCCGAGGCTGCTGCACACGTGCAGCAAGCCGCGCGGCGCCTGGCGCACCTGGTTGAGGTCGGCCATGAAGTCATCGAGGTTTTCCAGCAGCCGCTCGGCCCACTGCTGGGCGCGCATGCCTGCGTCGGTCAGCGCGATGCGTCGCGCCGAGCGGTGCAGCAGGCGAGTGCCGAGGGTTTCCTCGAGGATGCGGATACGCTTGCTGACATAGGCCGGCGACTGGTCCAGCTCCACGGCGGCAGCGGCGAAGCTGGCCTTGCGGATGACCGTGAGGAATACCCGCAAGTCGGCGGGTAGGGGGGATGCTTCATGATTTGTGTTCATGGCGGCATCTTAGCGCAGCTGTATCGTGGCGATTGTGAAACTGCTTCGCGGGCAAACCCGCGAAGCAGGCCGGGGCGTCAGTGCTGCTTGTCGCGCAACGCCACGAAGCTGCGGCGCATATCGCTGGCCCAGCCATCGAGTACCGGTTTCACATCGTCCAGGGTCAGCTGCTGGGTGTCGTTCTCCAGGTCCTTGCCACTGCCCTTGCGCACCACCTGGGCCAGCACCTTCTGGTTGCCACCATCGAGGAAGGCAGCCTCGACCGCGACGTCCGTCGCCTGGTCGCGCCCGCCCGCAGCGGTGTTCACGGCGGCTGCGACCAGCGCGATCGGGATTACTTCGTAAGGCTTGAGCCCTTCGGTATGGGTGGACACGGCAGTGATCGCCGGGCGGACCACGATGGTGCCGGGCCCAGGCGCTTGCACCAGGGTCAACACGCTGCCCAGTTCACGGCGCAGCGCTTCGTTGAAGTAGCGGGTGATGGCTTGCAGGGTCTGCTCGGAGATCACCGCAGTGGGCTGCGGCTTGGGGTAGAACTGGCTGGGCTCGATGAACACCTGGCGGTACTGGCTGGCATCGAGACCCGGGTCGACCCAGCGCATCACCGGCGCCCCGGAAATGCTTTCGGCCGGCTTGAGCCGGCTGTAGTCCTTGAGAAACCCGGAATACTGGCTCGGATCGACGCGGTTGCTGGAACAGGCGGCCAGGGCAAGCAGGGCAGCGCACAGCAGGGTGGCGCGAGGCAGTGGTTTCATGATGTGTAGCGTCCATTGGGGAGAGGCCAGAACAACGCTAGCAGTCGGTGGCTGGAAGGCCAGTAATAGGCATGAACTGATATGGCAACTAGTTCATTCCTACACCGCTTCCTGAACCATCTGACTAGGATTCAAAAGCGCTCATTGAAAAAATATACCCTTTACGGGTATGTTTTATGGGTGTTTGCATGAAGATCTACAAGCGCAAGGAGTTCGCCCGCTGGCAGTTGGGCGAAAGGCTTACCGATGCCGCGTTGTGTGATGCGGTCGAAGAAATGCAGAGTGGTTTGATCGATGCGAACCTGGGCGGGTATTTGTTCAAAAAGCGTATTGCAGGCACGGCTACAGGCAAACGCAGTGGGTATCGCACATTACTGTCGGTGCGACTCGGCAAACGCTATGTGTTTTTGCATGGGTTTGCCAAAAGCGATAGGGCAAATATCTGCGCCAGTGAACAGAAAGCGTTGCAGTTTTCTGGAAAGGTTTTTCTGGAGTTGTCACCACAGGCCATGGTGAAGGCATTGGCCTGTGGTGTGTTGATGGAGGTGTGCTGTGACCAGCAAAATTATTGAGTCTCTACGTGATGAGCTTTCTCTGCTTGTGCAGGCAGGTGCCATCGATAAAGTTACGATGCGCGACTTCGAGGCGATTTGCCCCGCACCGGTTCGCGAGTTCAGCGCCATGGATATCAAGCATCTACGCGAGGCACTCAGGTTCAGCCAGCCGGTGTTCGCCCTGCATTTGCACACTAGCGCCTCTACCGTGCGTAAGTGGGAACAGGGCGAAACACGCCCTGGCGGGCCTGCCTTGAAGCTGCTCAACGTCATCGCCGACAAAGGGCTACAGGCGATTCTCTGACTTGGGCGAGGTCAGCCCAGCACCTCCCGCAACCGATACCACAGCATCCCCGCCGCCAGCAGCGGCGAGCGAAGCGCCTTGCCGCCGGGGAAGGTCAGGTGCGGCACGGCGCTGAATACGTCCAGGCCCTGGCTGTGGCCGAGCGCAATGGCTTCGGCCAGCAGCTTGGCGGTCCAGTGGGTGACGTTCAGGCCGTGACCTGAATACCCCTGGGCGTAGAACACGTTCGGGTGATGGGCCAGGCGGCCGACCTGGGGGAAGCGGTTGGCGGTGATACCGATCATGCCGCCCCACTGGAAGTCGATGCGCACATCGCTCAGTTGCGGGAACACCTTGAGCACCTTGGGCCGCATGTAGACGCCGATGTCCTTCGGGTCGCGCCCGGAGTAATGGCAGGCGCCGCCGAACAGCAGGCGGCGGTCGGCGGTGAGGCGGTAATAGTCGAGCCCGACCTTCTGGTCGCACAGCGCCATGTTCTGCGGGATCAGCGAGCGCGCGAGGTCTTCTGGCAGCGGTTCGGTGGCCACCACGTAGCTGCCGGCGGGCAGCACCTTGCCACTCAGGCGCGGCTCGAGTGCATCCAGGTGCGCGTTGCAGCCGAGCACCAGGCTTTGCGCACGCACCTTGCCGTTCGGGCAGTGCAGGGTGACGGTGGTGCCATGTTCGATGCGCAGCACCGGGGTCTGCTCGAAGAGGCGTACGCCAAGGCTGGCGGCGGCGCGGGCCTCGCCCTGCACCAGGTCGAGTGGGTGCAGGTGGCCCGAGCCCATGTCTACCAAGCCGCCCGCGTACAGGTCGCTGGCCACTACTTCATGTAACTGTGCAGGTGGCACCAGTCGGGTTTCATGGCGGTAGCCGAGGCTGGCCAGGTCTTGCTGTTCTTCCTGGAAGGCCTCGAATTGCGCCGGCGTGTTGGCCAGCTCGCAGAACCCCCAGCGCAGGTCGCAATCGATGCCGTACTGCTCGATGCGCCGGGCCACCAGCTCGACCGAGTCGAGCCCGGCCTGCTTGAGGTAGCGCACGCCATCCTGGCCGACGTACCGGGCAAAGCCCGAGACGTCATGGCCGATGCCGCGAATCAGCTGGCCGCCGTTGCGCCCGCTGGCGCCCCAGCCGATGCGCCGGGCCTCCAACAGGATCACCGAAAGGCCGCGCTCGGCCAGTTCAAGTGCAGTGTTGACGCCGGTCAGGCCGCCGCCGACCACGCACACGTCGGCGCTCAGCTCGCCTTCGAGCATGGGGTAGGGCGCCGTGCTGCGCGCAGTGGCGGCGTAGTAGGAGGCAGTGTGTTGGGTAGTGGCAGGCATGGCGTGGGCTCGGCTCAGCGGTTGGACTTGATCTTGCTCCAGGAGCGGGTCATCAGGCGCATGATCTTCGGGCTCTGGGTGGTGGAGACGTACAGCTTGTCCAGCACCGCTTGAGGCGGGTAGACCTCGGGGTTTTCCACCAGCGACTTGTCCATGTAGGCCTGGGCATCGGGGTTGGCATTGGCGTAGCCGACCGTGGCGCTGACCTTGGCGATCACCTGCGGGTCGAGCAGGTAGTTGATGAAGGCCAGGGCTTGTTCAGGGTTCTTGGCGTCCTTGGGGATGGCCAGCAGGTCGAACCACAGGTTGCTGCCTTCCTTGGGAATGCTGTACGCCACCTTCACGCCGTTGTTCGCCTCCACCGCGCGGTTGGCGGCCTGGAACACGTCGCCCGAGTAGCCGAAGGCCACGCAGACATCGCCGTTGGCCAGGTCCGAGACGTATTTGGACGAGTGGAAGTAGGTGATGTAGGGGCGCAGTTCCAGCAGGCGCGCCTCGGCTTTTTCATAATCCTTCGGGTTTTCGCTGCGCGGGTTCAGGCCCAGGTAGTTGAGCATGGCGGGGAACAGTTCGTCGGGTGAGTCCATGAAGGCCACGCCGCATTTTTGCAGCTTCTTGAGGTTTTCCGGCTCGAACATCACCGCCCACGAGTCGACCTTGTCGATGCCCAGCGCGGCCTTGACCTTCTCGACGTTGTAGCCGATGCCGTTGGTGCCCCACAGGTACGGCACGGCGTACTGGTTGCCGGGGTCGTTCTGCTCCAGTTGCTTGAGCAGTTTCGGGTCCAGGTGCTGCCAGTTCGGCAGCTTGCTGCGGTCCAGCGGCAGGAAGGCGCCGGCCTTGGCCTGGCGGGCGAGGAAGTGGTTGGACGGCACCACCACGTCGTAGCCGGTGCGCCCGGCCAGAAGCTTGCCTTCGAGGGTTTCGTTGGAGTCGAACACGTCATAGACCACCTTGATGCCGGTGCTGGCCTGGAAGTCGGCCAGGGTGGTCTCGCCGACGTAGTCGGTCCAGTTGTACACGCTGACCGTCGATTCGGCCTGGGCGGTCGCACCGAACAGCAGGGCGAAGGCCGCCGGGATCAGGGGTTGCAAATGACGCATGTCGACACCTCGTTGAAATTGTTCTGGTCGTTGGTTCAATCGTCTGGAGCTAATGCGCCCTGTAGGAGCGGGCTTGCCCGCGAAAAGAACACCACAGTGAATGGCCAGGGCTTTGCCCTGGTTCGCGGGCAAGCCCGCTCCTACAGGGAGTGCGTGAATCACACGCTCAACAATAGGAACTCGCGCTCCCAGGAGCTGATGACCCGCTTGAAGTTCTCATGCTCGGCGCGCTTGACCGCCACGTAGCCCTGCACGAACTGGCGGCCCAGGTACTGTTCCAGCACCGCGCAATCCTCCATGTGCTGCAAGGCGTCTTCGATGGTGATCGGCAGGCGCAGGTTGCGTCGCTCATAGGCGCGGCCTTGTACCGGGGCGCTGGGCTCAAGCTTCTCGACCATGCCGAGGTAGCCACACAGCAGGCTGGCCGCAATGGCCAGGTAGGGGTTGGCGTCGGCGCCTGGCAGGCGGTTCTCCACGCGCATCGCCTCAGGGCTGGAGGTGGGCACGCGCAGGCCGGCAGTGCGGTTTTCCTCGCCCCATTCCACGTTCACCGGCGCCGAGGTATCGGGCAGGAAGCGGCGGAACGAGTTGACGTTCGGTGCGAACATCGGCAGCACCTGGGGAATGTATTTCTGCAATCCGCCGATATGGTGCAGGAACAGCTCGCTCATGCTGCCGTCTTCATTGGCGAAGATCGGCCGCCCGGTGGCGATGTCGACCACGCTCTGGTGCAGGTGCATGGCGCTGCCGGGCTCGTCGGTGATCGGCTTGGCCATGAAGGTGGCGGTGACGTTGTGCTTGAGCGCCGCCTCGCGCAGGGTGCGCTTGAACACGGTGATCTGGTCGGCCAGGTCCAGGGCATCGCCATGGCGGAAGTTGATCTCCATCTGCGCCGGGCCGTCTTCGTGGATCAGCGTGTCCAGGTCCAGGCCCTGGATCTCGCACCAGTCGTAGACGTCTTCGAACAGCGGGTCGAATTCGTTGGCCGCGTCGATGGAGAACGACTGGCGGCCACTTTCGGCGCGGCCCGAGCGCCCCAGCGGCACTTGCAGCGGCAGGTCCGGGTCTTCGCAGCGCTGGGTCAGGTAGAACTCCATCTCCGGGGCGACGATCGGCTGCCAGCCTTGCGCGGCATACAAGGCCAGCACTTTCTTGAGCACGTTGCGTGGCGACAGGGCGATGGGGTTGCCGTGCTTGTCGAAGGTATCGTGGATGACGATGGCGGTCGGCTCGAGCGCCCAGGGCACCTGGTACACCGCTGTCGGGTCGGGGCGGCAGACCATGTCGATATCGGCAGGGTCGAGCAGGCTGTAGTAGATGTCGTCGTCGACGAAGTCGCCGGTGACCGTCTGCAACAGCACGCTTTCAGGCAGGCGCATGCCACGCTCGTTGAGGAACTTGGCGGTCGGGGCGATCTTGCCGCGGGCGATGCCGGTCAGGTCGCTGACCACGCATTCGACTTCGGTGATCCGGTGTTCTTTCAGCCAGGCGGACAGCTGATCGAAGGGGGCGTTCATACAGACCTCTTGGTTGGGTGTTTTCGGCGCTCGGTTCAGGGGGAGCTTCCCCTGAAGCGCACTGAGGACTATCTTGGGCGCTGCCCCTAGAGGCGATCTATCCGTTTTCTTCGTCAACGAATGCACCAGAAGAGTGCATATAGGACGCCGCGTGAACACGCACACCGCCTTGCAAGTCCAGGCCTTCCACACCACCGATGTGACCGAACAGGTCCGCGCTACGCCGGGTTGGCAGCAGCAATACCGGCAGATGTCGCCGGGGCATTTCAGCGGCCAGTTGCGCTGCCTGGGGCTCGATGGCGTGGAGGTCTACGAGGAGCGCCTCAATACCCGGGTGGAGCAGTTCTTCCGCGCCCCGAGCGGGTCGTTGGCGTTCTGCTTCGACCGCGTCGATAACAGCCTGTATCTGCTCAACGAGCAGAGCCGCAATATCTGGATCACCCCGGAGAACTACCAGGAAGTGGCGGTGGTGTTCGACCAGCCATTCCTCGCACGTCACAGCCTGGACCTGGAACGGTTGCGCGGGCTATTCATGGTGCCGCTGGGCAGTGGCCAGAATGCCCTGTTCGGCAGTTGGCTGAGCGCGACCTTGACCCGATTGACCGAGGCCGACTGCCCGTTACAGGGCCAGGCCTTGGCTGAGCAATTGCTCGACGACTGCCTGTTCATCCTCGATAACGCCTGTCAGCGTTTGCAGGGCCAAGCCTTGGGAAGACGGGGGGAGGAGCGGGCGATCATGCAGCGGGTTAGCGAGTGGGCGGCCGATTGCCCGGAAGAAACGCTGAACCTGGTGGAGTTGGCGCGGGTGGCGGGGGTTTCGTTGCGTCAGCTGCAACAGGCGTTCAAGGCCTTCACGGGTATGCCGCCGGCGCATTGGTTGCGCTTGCGTCGGCTTAATGGTGCGCGGCGTGACCTATTGCGAGGGGGGAGCGAGGCGACCGTGGCCGAGGTGGCGATGCGGTGGTCGTTCTGGCATTTGGGGCGGTTTTCCGAAAGTTATCGGCAGCTGTTCCGGGAGCTGCCGAGTGAGACCTTGCGGCGTAGCCGTTGATTCTCTGGTGATTGGCACCGGCGTGGCCGGTGCCAATCACGTGATCAGTTACGGTCCAACCACACCGTCTGAACATTGGTGAACTCGCGCAACCCGAAGTGCGACAGTTCACGCCCGAAACCACTCTTCTTTACACCACCGAATGCCACGCGGGGGTCGGAAGCGCAGTAGCCGTTGATGAACACACCACCGGTGTCCAGCGCAGCCGTCATGCGTTCGGCCAGGGCGTAGTCGGCGGTGTAGATGGTCGCGGCAAGGCCGAACTCGCTGTCGTTGGCCAGCTCCACCGCATGCTCGGCATCCCGGGCGCTGATGATCGCGGCCACCGGCCCGAACAGCTCCTGCTTGAAGGCCGTCATTTCAGGGGTAACGTTGGCGAACACGGTAGGCGCATAGATGTTCGCCGCGCCCTCGACCTTGTGCCCGCCCAACAGCAGAGTGGCGCCTTCAGCGAGGGTTGCCTGTACCTGGCCGTCCAGTTCGTCGCGCAGGTCGAAACGCGCCATAGGGCCGATGTCGGTGTCGTCTTCCAGCGGGTTGCCAACTTTAAGCGCTCGAGTGGCCTCGACGAACTTCTGGGTGAACGCCTCGACAATGCTTTCTTCGACGATCAGCCGCTTGGCTGCCGCACAGACTTGGCCGGTGTTCTGGTAACGGCCCACCACCGCAGCCTTGACCGCTGCATCCAGGTCGGCGTCGGCGAGCACGATGAACGGGTCAGAGCCCCCCAGTTCGAGCACGCATTTCTTCAACGCAGCGCCTGCTTGGGCACCAATGGCCATGCCAGCGCGCACGCTGCCGGTCAGGGTGACAGCGGCGATGCGAGGGTCGTTGATGGCGCGGGTGACGCCTTCGGGGGTGACGTTCACTACCTCGAACACACCTTCAGGCAGCTTGGCCTGCTTGCACAGCTCAGCCAGCAGGTAGGCCGAGCCCATCACGTTAGGCGCGTGCTTGAGCACGAAGGTGTTGCCAGCCAGGATGCTCGGCACGGCGCCGCGCAGCACCTGCCACAGCGGGAAGTTCCACGGCATCACGGCCAGGATCGGGCCGAGCGGGCGGTATTCGATGCGGGCCTTTTCGACCTGGGTCGGCTCGGGGGCGAGCATGGCCGGGCCATGTTCGGCATACCACTGGCACAGGCCGATGCATTTGCTCACCTCGCCACGGGCCTGGGCGATCGGCTTGCCGATTTCCCGGGTGATCATCACCGCGAGGGCTTCGTGGTTGGCCTGAAGGGCCGCCGCCAAGGCGAGCAGGTATTCGCTGCGCTGACCCAGCGACACCTGGCGCCACCTGGCAAAGCCCGCCTTGGCACGTTGTAGCGCCGCGTCCAGTACGGCGTCGGTGTCGTAGGGGTAGTGGCCGATCTGCTCGCCGGTGTAGGGGTCGACGGAAATGGCATGGGTCAGGCTGCTGATTACGCTCATGGCGAGTTCCTCGTTGTTGTCTTCGCGTGGAGCCCAGACTAGTGGCGTGCAGCTTTACTGAAAACTGAATAATAATGAGCGAAACATTCACGAATGGAGAAAGGCCGTGGACCTGGTGCAACTGGAGATGTTCAAAGCTGTCGCCGAGCACGGCAGCATCAGCGCTGCTGCCCAGCAGATCCACCGGGTGCCGTCGAACCTCACCACCCGCATCAAGCAGCTCGAGGAAGACCTGGGGGTGGAGCTGTTCATCCGCGAGAAAAGCCGCCTGCGCCTGTCGCCTGCGGGCTGGAACTTCCTCGAATATACCCGGCGCATTCTCGAACTGGTGCAAGAGGCGCGCTTGACGGTAGCCGGGGAAGACCCGCAAGGCACCTTCGCCCTGGGTTCGCTGGAAAGTACCGCAGCGGTGCGCATTCCTGGGTTGCTGGCCGCCTACAACCAGCGTTACCCGAAAGTCGACCTGGACCTCTCCACCGGGCCTTCCGGCACCATGCTAGAAGGCGTGCTGGCCGGGCGCCTGGTGGCAGCCTTCGTCGACGGCCCGGTGCTGCACCCGACCCTGGAGGGCATGCCGGTGTTCGAGGAGGAAATGGTGGTGATCGCGCCGCTCAACCATGCCACGGTCAGCCGTGCCCGCGACGTCAACGGCGAAAGCATCTATGCCTTCCGCGCCAACTGCTCTTACCGCCACCATTTCGAAAACTGGTTCGTCAAGGACCAGGCCGTGCCGGGCAAGATCCACGAAATGGAGTCGTACCACGGCATGCTCGCCTGCGTCAGTGCCGGCGCGGGCCTTGCACTGATGCCGCGCAGCATGCTCGACAGCATGCCCGGCGCCAGTACGGTCAGCGTGTGGCCGCTGTCGGAAGACTTCCGCTACCTGAAGACCTGGCTGGTGTGGCGCCGTGGCACGGTGTCACGCAGCCTGAGCATGTTCGTACGCTTGCTGGAGGAGCGAAACGAGGCTGAAAAAACCTGAAACCTTCAGTTACACCGTGTGGTCCATCGCCAAGAGAGCACGCCGTTGAAAGACGGGAAATCTGATACTTGCGTATCTTTTTCTCGTCCAGTGGTGGCAAATGACTTTCAAGTTTCTAATTATGTGTCAATAATCCGAAAAGCATTACCACTTATGACGCGGCCTCATAAGTCGGTCATGGGCCGATAACATAACAAGGGGCAAAACCCCATTCGTAGCAGGCACTGCTCAAGAAGGGTGACCTGCCCGTGAAGACCATCAGGAGAAGTCACTAGATGAAAACCCGTTTCGCTGCATCGTTGGCGGTAGCGGTACTGGCGCTGGGCGGCGCCAACCTGGCACAGGCTGCACAAGTGTCTGGCGCCGTAGGTGCAACCGGTCAGGGCGACATGGCCTACCGTATAGGCCTGTCTTTCGACTGGGACAAGAAATGGCTGGAAAGCAGCACCGGTCACCTGACCGGCTACTGGGACGCGGCCTACAGCTACTGGGAGGGCGGTGAGGCCAGTGCAGCACACTCGCTGTCGTTCAGCCCGGTATTCGTGTACGAGTTCGGCACTTCCGGCTACGTACCCTTCATCGAAGCCGGTATCGGTATTGCTGCTTTCTCCAAGACCGACGTAGGCGACCAGCGCCTGGGTTCGTCCTTCAACTTCGAAGACCGTATCGGCTTCGGTGTGAAGCTGCCGGGCCAGCAGAAGGTCGGTTTCCGTGCCATGCACTATTCCAACGCCGGGCTCAAGCAGCCCAACGACGGGATCGAGTCGTACTCGCTGTTCTACAGCGCGTCGTTCTGATCGCGCCAAGCGCCGCGTAACCCGCGGCGCTGCCTCTTCATCGCCCTCGCTTCACCCGAAAACTTCTGTGGCGTGCATCAGGTCGGTGTATTCCTTCACTTGCACCACCTTCCCATCGCGAAGCGTAAACAGCATGTGGTAGTCGTTCTCGTAGCGTTTCCCGTGCGTGGTAACGGCGTGAGAGCGTAGCTCGGCAGCCACCCGGTCACCTTCGGCGACCATGCTCACCACCTCCATCCTCAGGCCACCCTCCAGCGATGTGTAGAGCGCAGGCCAGAGTTGCGCCATCTGCGCCTTGGTCTTCAGGCCCGCTCCGGAAAACAGATGCGGCTTGCCGTTGACCCACCACGTTGCCTCCTCGCTCATCATCTCAAGCACGGCATCGATGGCGGCGTGCTCGAAGTGGGCGCAGAACGTTTCGACGATGCGCTTGTTCTCTTCGGTACTCATTCCAAACTCTCCAGGCGTATCCACGTTGCAGTCAGTCCACGCGGGCGATCAACTTGCCACGGTTGGGGTTGTGCTTGTCGTACAGCCTCAGAAAGGCGGCGGGGATGCTGTCCAGGCCCTCTACGAACTCCTCGCTGTACTTGACCTTGCCCTGGGCCACCAGCGGCACCACCTCGGCGAGGAAGTCGGGGTAGCTGGCGATGTGATCAGGCATCGCGAAGCCCTGCACCTGGATGAAGCGGTACAGGAACAGCTTGAGCATGTCTGGCAACAGGTTCGGGCCGCTTGCGGCGCCGGGGTGGGCGTATTGAGCAATCAGGCCGGCGATGACGATCTGTGCGTGATGATTGAAGTGCGGCATCAGCGCCTCGAACAGGTGGCCGCCGACGTTGTCGAGCAGGGCGTCCAGGCCGTTGGGCAAGGCGCGGGCCAGTGCCTCGGTGAAGTCTGCGGCCTTGTAGTCCACGGCATCGTCCAGGCCCAGTTCTTCCTTGAGGTAGCGCACTTTGTCAGCGCCGCCGGCGATGCCGACCACACGCTGGCCGCGCAGCTTGGCCAACTGAACGGCCAGAGAGCCCACCGACCCGGCCGCAGCTGTCACCACCAGCGTGGCGCCAGGCTTTAGGTGCATGAATTTGGTGACGCCCAGCCAAGCCGTCAGGCCGGTATGGCCAAGCACGCCCAGTGCGGTGGAAGGTGGCACCAAGCCTGGGTCGATCTTCCTGAGCTCGGCGCCATCGGAAAGCCCGTACTGCTGCCAGCCCGACCAGCCGACGACGTAGTCGCCCTCGGTGAAGTGCGGGTTGCGGCTATGCTCGACGACGGCGACCGTCGGGCCGGACATGGGCTGGCCGAGGTCGATCGCGGGCAGTTCGGTGGAAGCGTTGCCCATCAGGCTGCGCTGGTAGGGGTCGATCGAGATCAGCAGGTTGCGCGTCAACACTTGGCCATTGGCAGGTGACGCGATCACGCCATCGATGAACGCGAAATCACTCAGCTTGGCATCGCCGTTCGGGCGCTTGGCAATGACGATCTGGCGGTTTGGCTGGCTGGTCATTTCATCTCCTTTCAAAGGTCATGGGATGACCAGCACATTAGGGCTGGCTTGCGCCGTCGGCTACGCGCTTTCAATCAGCGATTGATGCCTTTCTCTCGAGGCTGGCGAACGCTCGGTTGAGAGAATCGAATACCTCCTTGATAGAAACGGACTGGTGCTGCAAGCGATTTGGCGATGAACTTCATGGCACGACAAACACCCCGTTTGCAGCCTAGGGAGTATCACCCGGATGAACCGTACCTTGATCGCCCTGATTGGCGGCGCCCTCTTGCTCAAGGCGGCTGTCGGCGTTGCGGCTCAAGCCCCCGCCGAGCGTTTTCAGTCCGACAGTGGCGATATCCTGGTCAGCGCCGTGCAGCAGATGAGCGTAGTGATCCAGACGCCGAAAGGCGTGATCTACACAGACCCCACCGGCGGTGGGCGCCGCTACGGCGGTCATAACGCACCGACCCTCATCCTGATCTCCCACGAGCACGATGAGCACTACGATGCGCAAACCCTGCAACACCTTGCAGGCCCCAACACCCGAATCGTCGTGCCGCCCTATGTGATGGAACGGCTCCCGGACAGCTTGAAAGGCAGCACCGTCTCGCTGGCAAACGGGCAAAGCACCGAGCTTGGCGGGTTCCGGGTCGAGGCGTTGCCCTCTTATGGCCTCGATGGGCAGGCCGAACGCTGGCACCCGCGCGGGCGCGGCAACGCCTACCTGGTCACGGTCGACGGCCAACGGCTGTACATCGGCGGTTCAACCGAAGCCGTGCCAGAGATGCTCGCACTGCGCAATATCGATATCGCCTTCCTGCCGCTTTACCCGCCTTATGCATTGGGGCCGGTGGAGGCGGTGAAGGCTATCTCGGTCATGCAGCCGCGCTCGGTCTACATCTACCAGTACAACAACCTTCGTACCCGGGATGAGTTCATCCAGCGCATCGGCAGCATGGCTACAGGGGCACGGATCGTCGCGCCGGACATCGGTCGTTGACAAGCCGCGCCCTCAGCGCTGCGCCTTGATCGCCAGCACATTGCACAACGGATGCTCCAGCACATGGGCCGTGGTGCCGCCCAGGTAGGTCTGCATCGCATCGTGGCGGTGGCTGCCCATGACGATCACATCCACCCGGCCATGGCTGATGAACTGCGCGATCGCCCGAATGGCCGGCCCCTCCAGAAAATGCCGGCGCTCCAGGGCGATTTCATGATGGTCGCCCAGGCGGTTGAACGCCGTACGCTGCACCGTGCGTACGCTGCCCTCGAAGCCCGGCATGGTCACGGTGCCGGCGCCAAAGTCGGCGATATGGGTGCGGCTGGCGTCGCACACATGCACCAGGTGCAGTTCGGCGTTGCATTGCAAGGCCAGGGCGCGGGCGCTGTGGATCACCTGTTCGTCCAGGTGCTCACCGGTGCCGTGGGTATCGAGGTCGACCGCCGCTGCGATCTGCCGTGGCAGTGGCAGGCGGATATCGCTGACCAGGTGCACCGCGACCGGGCTCTGCTTGAGCAGCAGCCAGTCCAGTGGCGTGACCAGCAGGCGCTTGAGCACCGGCTCGTGTTGCACGTCCTTGACCAACAGGTCGCAGCCCAGCCGTTCCACCTGCTGCAAGGCCGTGGCCAGCGGGTCGCGGGTGAGCAGTAGCTCGGTAGACACATCCAGCCCTGCGTTGCGCAGTTGCTCGGCTTCATCGCTCAGCCACTGGCGGTTGTCCGACAGTAGCCGCTCGCGCTCTTGGGTGTCGCCCATCAAGCCGAAGGTGTCGACATCGTCGACGAATACCTGGATGTCCAGCAGGGCACCACTGGATTCGGCCAGTGCGGCCGCCCGCTGCAAGGCGGGCGTGTGACGCATCTGTGGGCCGAGCATGACGAACAATCGCTTGAACTGGCTCATCTCACACCTCCACGTGTGGCAAGCCCCCCTTGCGTGCCGTTGACGGTCGTTGGAATGCTGTGTTCAGTCTAGCCCGCTGGCAGGTCGCCGGGGTGATCGATGTCTTGCAGCACGCCGGGGTCTTCCAATTCCAGTGTCAGCAGTGCTTGAGGCTGCGACGCCAGTACCGCACGTGCACCGTTGTCGCCCTGTAGCTCACACAATGCTGGCCAGAATGCTCGGCCAAATACCACCGGATGCCCTGGCCGACCTTGCCAGGCCGGGCGGCAGATACGCTCGGCAGCGGCCTGGGCGAGCAGGGCGTGTACGGTCGCAGGCTGGATAAACGGCATGTCGGCGAGAAACACCGCCAGTGCCTGCGCCGAACTGGCCTGGGCGATGCGCTCGACGCTGGCGGCGATGCTGTGGCTCAGCCCCAGCAGGCTGTCGGCCGATTGCAGCACGCGCACCTTGGGCGGCAGGTTCGCAGGCAACGCTTCGCCTGCGCGCAGGGCTAGCCAGACTTCGTCGAACAACGCGCAGGGCAGGGCCAGGCTGGCCAGCAGCAGGGTCTGGCCGTCGGCGAGGCGGTGTTGGCGTTTGTCGCTGCCGAAGCGGCGGCTTTGGCCGGCGGCAAGCACCAGGGCGCAGGAGGTAACAGGCATGGGAAGAGGCCTTAGTGGATGTAGGACGGATCATCACGCGCACCCTGGCGAAGATCAACCGCAGAAAACGGATAGCACTCTGCACGATCCGGATATTGCCCGTTGCCCCAGGCACATAACCTGACGTGGCCTTAACAATAACAATGGAGGCCCTGGCCATGTCCCTGGGATTCAACTACCTCAATGCCATGCTCGAGGATGACCGGGAAGCCGGCGTCTACCGCTGCAAGCGGGAGATGTTCACCGACCCGCGCCTGTTCGAAATGGAAATGAAGCACATCTTCGAGGGCAACTGGATCTACCTGGCCCACGAAAGCCAGATCCCTGAGAAAAACGACTTCCTCACCCTGACCATGGGGCGCCAGCCAATCTTCATCGCGCGCAACAAGGACGGGGAACTGAACGCCTTCCTCAACGCCTGCAGCCACCGCGGCGCCATGTTGTGCCGGCACAAGCGCGGCAATCGTTCCAGCTACACCTGCCCGTTCCACGGCTGGACCTTCAACAACAGCGGCAAGCTGCTCAAGGTCAAAGACCCCAGCAACGCCGGCTACCCCGACAGTTTCAACTGCGATGGCTCCCACGACCTGACCAAGGTGGCGCGCTTCGAGTCGTACCGGGGCTTTTTGTTCGGCAGCCTGAATGCCGATGTAAAACCGCTGGTCGAGCACCTGGGCGAGTCGGCGAAGATCATCGACATGATCGTCGACCAGTCCCCCGAGGGCTTGGAAGTACTGCGTGGCGCAAGCTCGTACATCTACGAAGGCAACTGGAAGCTCACCGCCGAGAACGGCGCCGATGGCTACCACGTCAGCTCCGTGCACTGGAACTACGCCGCCACCCAGAACCAGCGCAAGCAGCGTGAAAGCGGCGAAGAAATCAAGACCATGAGTGCTGGTTCCTGGGCCAAGCAGGGCGGTGGTTTCTACTCCTTCGACCATGGCCACCTGCTGCTGTGGACGCGCTGGGCCAACCCCGAAGACCGCCCTGCCTACGAGCGTCGCGACCAGCTGGCCGCCGAATTCGGCCAGGCCCGCGCCGACTGGATGATCGAGAACTCGCGCAACCTGTGCCTGTACCCCAACGTATACCTGATGGACCAGTTCAGCTCGCAGATCCGCGTGGCCCGGCCCATTGCGGTGAACAAGACCGAAATCACCATCTACTGCATCGCCCCTCGGGGCGAGAGTGCACAAGCGCGTGCCAAGCGTATCCGCCAGTACGAGGACTTCTTCAACGTCAGCGGCATGGCCACCCCGGACGACCTCGAGGAGTTCCGCTCCTGCCAGACCGGCTACGGCGCAGGCACTGGCTGGAACGACATGTCGCGCGGCGCCATGCATTGGGTAGAAGGCGCCGATGACGCTGCCAAGGAGATCGAACTCAAGCCGCTGCTCTCGGGTGTGCGCACCGAGGACGAAGGCCTGTTCGTGCTGCAGCACAAGTATTGGCAAGACACGATGATCCAGGCCCTGGAAGAAGAACAGCGACTGATCCGCGTGGAGGCCGTGCAATGAGCCTGCATGACACCGTGCGCGACTTCCTCTACCGCGAAGCGCGCTACCTGGACGACGCCCAGTGGGACCAGTGGCTGGAGCTGTACGCCAGCGACGCGAGCTTCTGGATGCCGGCGTGGGATGACGACGACACCCTCACGCAAGACCCGCAAAGCGAAATCTCGCTTATCTGGTACGGCAACCGTGGCGGCCTGGAAGACCGGGTGTTCCGCATCAAGACCGAGCGCTCCAGTGCGACCGTGCCGGACACCCGCACCTCGCACAACATCAGCAACATCGAGATCGTCGAGCAGGGCGAGGGCGGCTGCCAGGTGCGCTTCAACTGGCACACCCTCAGCTTTCGCTACAAGACCACCGACAGCTACTTCGGCACCAGTTTCTACACCCTCGACCTGCGCGGCGAGCAGCCGTTGATCAAGGCCAAGAAGGTGGTGCTGAAGAACGACTACGTGCGCCAGGTCATCGACATCTATCACATCTGAAACGAGGTAACGCGAGCCCTTCGGTGTGCCACATGGCGCGCCGCGGCCAGGCTCGCCCGCGAGGTGCAACATGAGCTTCCAGATCGCGCTTAATTTCGAAGACGGGGTCACCCGCTTCATCGAGGCCAGCGGCCATGAAACCGTGGCCGATGCGGCCTACCGCCAGGGCATCAACATCCCGCTGGACTGCCGTGATGGCGCCTGCGGGACCTGCAAGTGCAAGGCCGAGTCCGGCCAATACGACCTGGGCGACAACTTCATCGAAGACGCCCTGAGCGAGGATGAAATCGCCGAAGGCTACGTGCTGACCTGCCAGATGCGCGCCGAAAGCGACTGCGTGGTGCGTATTCCGGCGTCGTCGCAGGTGTGCAAGACCGAACAGGCCAGCTTCGAGGCGGCCATCAGCGACGTGCGCCAGCTTTCCGCGAGCACCATTGCCCTGTCGATCAAGAGCGAGGCACTGAGCCGCCTGGCGTTCCTGCCGGGGCAGTACGTCAACCTCAAGGTGCCGGGCAGCGAGCAGAGCCGGGCCTATTCCTTCAGCTCGCTGCAAAAGGACGGCGAGGTCAGTTTCCTGATCCGCAACGTGCCGGGCGGGCTGATGAGCAGCTTCCTGACCGGCCTGGCCAAGGCTGGCGACAGCATGAGCCTGGCGGGGCCTTTGGGCAGTTTCTACCTGCGGCCGATCCAGCGCCCCTTGCTGTTGCTGGCCGGCGGCACCGGCCTGGCGCCGTTCACCGCGATGCTGGAGAAGATCGCCGAAACCGGCAGCGAACACCCGCTGCACTTGATCTACGGAGTCACCCACGACTTCGACCTGGTCGAACTCGATCGTTTGCAGGCACTGGCTGCGCGCATTCCCAACTTCAGCTACAGCGCCTGCGTGGCCAGCCCTGAGAGCCAGTACCCGCAGAAGGGCTACGTCACCCAGCACATCGAGCCGGTGCACCTCAACGACGGTGATGTGGACGTGTACCTGTGCGGGCCGCCACCGATGGTCGAGGCGGTGAGCCAGCACCTGCGCGAGCAGGGCATTACCCCGACGAATTTCTATTTCGAGAAGTTCGCAGCGGCGGCCTGAGGTTTTTGTATTCCAGGTTTAAGGCGGCGGTGGCCCATTCGCGGGCAAGCCCGCTCCTACAGGTTCTCCAGCGTCTGTAGGAGCGGGCTTGCCCGCGAAGGACGCGCCGCAGTACCAAGAAGGAGATTCGCAATGTCGACAAGATTCCAAGACAAGGTCGCCCTGGTCACCGGCGCCGCCCAGGGCATCGGCCGGGGCGTGTGCCAGCGCCTCAAGGCCGAGGGCGCGCAGGTGGTGGCGGTGGACCGCTCCGAACTGGTCCACGAGCTGGCCGAGGAGGGCATGCTGACCCTCACCGCCGACCTCGAACGACACGAAGACTGCGCCCAGGTGATGGCCAAGGCCGTGCAAACCTTCGGGCGCCTCGACGTGCTGGTCAACAACGTTGGCGGCACCATCTGGGCCAAGCCGTTCGAGCACTACAGCGTGGCGCAGGTCGAGGCCGAAGTGCGCCGTTCGTTGTTCCCCACCTTGTGGTGCTGCCATGCCGCACTGCCGTACATGCTCGAACAGGGCAGCGGGGCGATCGTCAACGTGTCGTCCATCGCCACCCGTGGTATCAACCGCGTGCCCTACGGCGCGGCCAAGGGCGGCGTCAACGCGCTCACCGCGTGCCTGGCCTTCGAGACCGCTGGCCGTGGTGTGCGGGTCAATGCCACCGCCCCCGGCGGCACCGAGGCGCCCCCACGGCGCATTCCTCGCAACGAAGCCGAGCAAAGCACGCAGGAAAAGGCCTGGTACCAGCAGATCGTCGACCAGACCTTGTCCAGCAGCCTGATGCACCGCTACGGCAGCATCGACGAACAGGTCGGCGCCATTCTCTTCCTGGCCAGCGACGAGGCCTCCTACATCACTGGCGTGACCTTGCCGGTGGGCGGTGGCGACTTGGGCTGACACCGCTGGCGGCAAGGTTTTCTTCACACAACAAGAACAAGAGACAGATGCCATGCGAACACTCGATATACACCCGATCATCGATAACGCACGTTTTACCCCGTTCCACTGGATGGTCATGGCCTGGTGCGGCCTGCTGTTGATCTTCGACGGCTACGACCTGTTCATCTACGGCGTGGTGCTGCCGGTGATCATGAAGGAATGGGGGCTGACGCCCCTGCAAGCCGGTGCGCTGGGCAGCTACGCGCTGTTCGGCATGATGTTCGGCGCCTTGATATTCGGCAGCCTGGCCGACCGGATCGGGCGCAAGAAGGGCATCGCCATGTGCTTTGCGCTGTTCTCTGTCGCCACCATTCTCAACGGTTTCGCCAGCAGCCCAAGCGAGTTCGGCATCTACCGTTTCATCGCCGGGCTTGGCTGCGGCGGGCTGATGCCCAATGCCGTGGCGCTGATGAGTGAATACGCGCCCAAACGCCTGCGCAGCACATTGGTGGCGATCATGTTCAGCGGCTATTCGCTGGGCGGCATGCTCTCGGCAGGCGTCGGTATCTTCATGCTGCCAAGGTTTGGCTGGGAGTCGATGTTCTTCGCCGCTGCCATTCCGTTGCTGCTGTTGCCGGTGATTCTCTACTACCTGCCGGAATCCATTGGTTTCCTGGTGCGCCAGGGCCGCATGGACGAGGCGCGCAAGCTGCTCAAACGCCTGGACCCGCAGTGCGATGTGCAGGCCGATGATGCGCTGCAAGCGGTAGAGCGCAAGGGCAGTGGGGCGTCGGTGTTGGAACTGTTCCGCGACGGCCTGGCGGTGCGCACCCTGGCGCTGTGGCTGGCGTTCTTCTGCTGCCTGCTGATGGTCTATGCACTGAGCTCCTGGTTGCCGAAGCTGATGGCCAATGCGGGCTATAGCCTTGGGTCGAGCTTGTCGTTCCTGCTGGCCTTGAACTTCGGCGGCATGGCCGGGGCGATTTTGGGGGGCTGGCTGGGGGATCGCTACAACCTGGTCAAGGTCAAGGTGGCGTTCTTCATCGCGGCGGCGCTGTCGATCAGCCTGCTGGGGGTCAACAGCCCGATGCCGGTGCTGTACCTGCTGATCTTCATCGCCGGGGCCACCACTATTGGCACGCAAATCCTGCTGTATGCCGGGGCGGCGCAACTGTATGGCCTGTCGGTGCGCTCCACAGGCCTGGGCTGGGCCTCGGGGATCGGCCGCAATGGCGCCATCGTCGGGCCACTGCTGGGGGGCGCGCTGATGGGCATCAACCTGCCGCTACAGCTGAACTTCATTGCCTTTGCCATTCCTGGCGCGATCGCGGCGCTGGCCATGGCGGTGCACCTGGTGAGCGGGCGGCGCCAGACCGTGGCGGCTGCCGCCTAGCCCGCAGCGCTTTCTTCGCGGGCAAGCCCGCTCCTACAGACCACGCAATACCTGTAGGAGCGGGCTTGCCCGCGAAAAGGCCACCACCGATCCAAAGAGGCCCCATGAAGAACCTACTCAAGGACAGCTCGCTGTCCGCGATCCTGGCTGGCCTGTTGGCCACGCTGATCTCCTACGCCGGCCCACTGGTCATCATCTTCCATGCCGCCGAAGCCGCCGGACTATCCCACGGCGAGCTTTCATCGTGGGTGTGGGCGATATCGATGGGCAGCGCCGTGCTGGGCGCGCTGCTCAGCCTGCGCTATCGGGTGCCGGTGGTGATCGCCTGGTCGATTCCAGGCTCCGCACTGCTGGTCAGTGCCTTGCCCCAGGTAGGCCTGGCGCAGGCTGTCGGCGCCTACCTGATGGCCAACCTGGTGCTGCTGGCGATCGGCGTCAGCGGCGCCTTCGACCGCATCATCGCGCGGCTGCCGGGGTCGATCGCCGCAGGGCTGCAAGCCGGCATCCTGTTCAGCTTCGGCGCCGAGGTGTTTCGCGCCTTGCCTGTGCAACCGCTGCTGGTGCTGTCGATGTTCACCGGCTACCTGCTGGTGCGCAGGCTGCGGCCACGCTACGCCGTGGCGGCGGTGCTGGTGATTGGCGCGCTGGTCACCGTGGCCACAGGGCAACTTCGGACCGAGGCGCTGGTGCTGGAACTGGCGTCACCACAATGGATAACCCCGCAGTTCAGCCTGGCAGCGTTGTTCAACCTGGCACTGCCACTGGTGCTGGTGGCGCTGACCGGGCAGTTCATGCCGGGCATGGCGGTGCTGCGCAATGCCGGGTACAGCACGCCCGCCAGCCCGTTGATTCGCGCCAGTGCCCTGGGCGGGGCGCTGCTGGCGCCGTTTGGTTGCCACGGCCTGAACCTGGCAGCCGTTACCGCCAGCCTGTGCACGGGGCGCGAAGCCCATGAAGACCCGCGTCGTCGCTACGTAGCGGCAGTTGCCGGTGCGGGTTTGTACCTGTTGCTGGGCGTGGCCGGTGCCACCTTGATGTCGCTGTTCGCCGCCTTTCCCGCTGCCCTGGTGGCGGCACTGGCGGGCCTTGCGCTGTACGGGGCGATCAGCGAGGCCCTGACACGCAGCCTGGCCGAGCCGTCCGAACGCGATGCTGGGCTGTTCACCTTTCTTGTGACCGCTTCGGGCGTGTCCTTCCTCGGTCTTTCCGCAGCGTTCTGGGGCCTGCTGTTCGGGCTTGCCGCCCATGCCTTGCTGCGCCTTCGCGCGGCGTCCGCTGCAAACGCTTCATCCATAACAACAAGATCAAGAGAGCTATCGGAATGAACCACACGCCATGCGTAGCCCTGAGCCTTGCAGTGCTCAGCCAACCCCTGCTGGCCGCCGAAGGCGGATTCTTCGAGGATGCCAAGGCCAGCCTCAGTGCCCGCAACTACTACTTCAGCCGCGACTTCTCCGATATCGTCGGGGCCAACCAGCAGTCCAAGGCCGAGGAGTGGGCCCAGGGCTTCATCCTCGACTTCAAGTCTGGCTACACCCCCGGCACCGTGGGCTTCGGCGTCGATGCCCTGGGTCTGCTGGGCATTCGCCTGGACAGCAGCCCCGACCGCGTCAACACCGGCCTCTTGCCGGTGCACGGCGATGGCCGCGCCGCTAGCGAATACAGCCGCCTGGCGCCGACCTTCAAAACGCGTTTGTCGAAGACCGAGCTACGTATCGGCGAGTTGCAACCGAACCTGCCAGTGCTGGCTTTCAGCGACATCCGCCTGCTACCACCGACCTACCAGGGCGTAAGCGTCAACTCCACCGAGCTGCAAGGCCTGACCTTGCAGGCGGGCCACCTGAGCAGCACGCACCTGCGCAACGAAGGCGGCGACGGCAAGATGAACGCCATGCTCGGCCACGTGCCCATGCGCCAGGCCGAAAGCGATGCTTTCAACTATGCCGGCGCCGACTACGCCTTCAATGCCAACCAGACCACTGCCAGCCTGTGGTACGGGCAGCTGGAAGATATCTACGAACAAGGTTTCCTCGGCCTCAAGCACAGCAAGCCGCTGGGCGACTGGGTGCTCAGTGCCAACCTGGGTTACTACAGCGCTCGCGAGGATGGCGATGCCTTGCTTGGACGCATCGACAACCAGGCGTTCTTCTCGCTGTTCACCGCCCGCCACGGCGGCCACGCATTTCACGTCGGCTACCAGGGCATGTACGGCGACAGCCCGTTCCCACGGGTATTCGCCAATATCACCCCGCTGGGCAACGAGGTGCCAACCTACGAGTTCGCCTACACCGACGAGCGTTCGTACCAGGTGCGCTACGACTACAACTTCGCAGCCCTTGGCATTCCGGGGCTGACGGCGACGGTGCGCTACATCACCGGTGACAACGTCGACACCGGGCGTGGCTTCGAGGGGCGTGACCGCGAGCGTGACATCGACCTGGGCTATGCGGTGCAAAGCGGGGTGCTCAAAGGGTTGGGAATCCGGGTGCGCAATGCCATGGCGCGCTCGAACTACCGCAGCGACATCGACGAGAACCGCCTGATCCTGGTGTACACCTGGCAGCTGTTCTGATACTGCTGGTATCGGTTTGGGGTTTGCACAGCGGGCCGGGTTGCAGGTAGTTTCCCGCAATTACCTGCACAGGAAGCGTTTCCGTGGACTCAATCACCCAAGCCGTGCTGGGCGCGGCCCTCCAGGGCACCGTGCTGGGCCGTATCCAGGGGCGCCGCGCCTTGCTCTACGGCGCTGCCCTGGGCACCGTGCCCGACCTAGATGTGGTCATCCGCTATGCCGACCCGGTCTCGCAGATGACCTATCACCGGGGCTTTTCTCACTCGATCTTCGTGCTTACCGGCCTGGCGCTGTTGCTGGCCTGGCTGGTGGCATGGCTGGGCAAACGCTACTGGCCCGAAAAAGGCTACCGGTGGCCACGCCTGTTCCTGGCGTTCTGGCTGGTGCTGGTGACCCACCCGATACTCGATTCGTTCACGGTGTACGGCACCCAGCTGTTCTGGCCCTTGCAGTTCACACCGGAAAGCTGGGCAGCGGTGTTCATCATCGACCCGATCTACACTGTGCCGCTGTTGGTCACGGTGCTCTACGCCGGGTTGCGTGGCTTGGCCGGGCGCGCCGTGCCGTGGATGGCTGCCGCCTTGGTGTTCAGCACGGCATACCTGGGCTTCGGCCTGGCCGGGCGCATGGCCGCCGAACAGCGTTTCGCCGAGGCACTGCAGCAGCAGGGGGTGGCCACGAGCGAAGTGCGCGCGATACCCATGGCCTTCAACAGCCTGGTCTGGCGTGTGCTGGCCAAGACCCCGGATGGCCATTACTACGAAGGCGTCAGCAGCTTGTTCGACCGCCAGGCGCCCGAGATGCAGCGTCTGTCGTTGAACCCCGAACTCGCCCAGGCGCTGGCCAATGACCCGCTGCATGCACGGCTGCGCTGGTTCACCGACGACTGGCTGCGCTATGACGCGATCGACGGCACCCTGGTGGTGACCGACCTGCGCATGGGCATTCCCGGCAACTACACCTTCCGCTTCAACATGGCCCACCGCGATGGGCAGGGGCAGTGGGTGACCGACACGCCCACGGCCTGGGTCGGCGCGGGTGTTAGCTCGATGTTCAACCTCAATGACTTGCAGTTGATCTGGAGCCGCATTCTCGACCAGCAACCGCCACTGCCGCTGGCCACCTGGACCACCCGCTACCTGGGCGAGGCCCGTCCCTGAGCAGGCGTTCGGCCGGGCTGGACCTGGTCAAGTGGACGGCGATGGCAACCATGCTCGCCGACCACCTGCGTTTCCTCTGGCCTGCCACCGATAGCCTGTTCGTGCTGGGGCGGCTGGCCTTTCCGCTGTTCTGCCTGGCAATCGCCTGCAACGTCTTGCGCAGCATGCCCGGCACATTGTTCAACCGGGCGAACGCACGCTACCTGGGCCTGATGCTGCTGTTCTCGCTGCTGTCCGAAGGGCCTTACCGCTGGCTGGACAGTGGCTCGCAGACACTCAGCGTGATGCCCACGCTGACCCTGGGCCTGCTGCTGGCCTGGGCCGTTCATCACCCCCAGACCTTGGCGCGCGTGGCGGGTGTCGGCGTGTTGGCGCTGGCGGCGCTGTGCAGCGAACGACTGATGTACGGCCTGCCGGGCGTGCTGCTGCCCGCCGCGTGCCTGTTGGCGTTGCAGCAGGGCGGGCGGGGATGGCTGCTGGCGGCTGCGCTGGCCATGTCCGGCAACCTGACCAACAGCTGGTTGTTCGGCCACCTGTCGCAGCCCTTCACCTGGCTGGTGCTGGTCACTGCCGCTCTGGCGCTGCCGCTGGGCAAGGGGTTGCTAGGCTGTGATGGTTGGCGAGTACCGCCGGTGGGGCGCTGGGGCTATGGGTTCTATCCGCTGCACCTGCTGGCGATCAAAGGTCTTTTGCTGATGTAACGCAATGAGCCCGCTGCACAAGTGCAGCGGGCTCGTTTGCCAAGCGCGGTGTCGTTTACTGGGCGAAGTCGGTGGACATCGCCAGTTCGCGCCACTGCACCAGCTCACCCTCGACGAAGGCATGCTTGGAAGCGATTCGCGCCACCGCGTCGCTGCCCAGCGGCAGGCGCTGCGGCGGGTTCGCGGCGTTGACCAGCTCCAGCATGGCCTTGGCGAACTTGTCCGGGTCGCCCGGCTGGGCGTGGTTGGCGGAGGCGGCGAACTTGCGCATCTGGCCGACGGTTTCGTCGTAGTCCGACAGTTCCAGGGCGGTCTTGATCAGCGATTGCTCGTCGAGGAAGTCGGTGCGGAAGAAGCCAGGTTCCACCACGGTGACGTTGATGCCCAGCGGCGCCAGCTCTTGGTGCATGGCCTCGCTGATGCCTTCGACGGCGAACTTGGTGGAGCCGTAGACGCCCCAGCCCATGTAGCCTTGGTAGCCGCCCAGCGACGAGATGTTGATGACGTGGCCGCTGCGCTGACGGCGCATGTGTGGCAGGACAGCGCGGGTGACATTGAGCAGGCCGAACACGTTGGTGGCGAACAGGCGCTCGGTTTCGCTGGCGCTGGTTTCCTCGACCGCACCAAGTACGCCGTAGCCTGCGTTGTTGATCAGTACATCGATGCGGCCGAAACGCTTGATGCCTTCTGCGACAGCCTGGTGAGCGTCTTCTTCGCGGGTGACGTCCAGGCGCACGGCCAGCAGGTTGGGGTGCTCGCCCAGGCGGGCCACGACATCTTCAGGTTTACGTGCAGTGGCGATGACCGCGTCGCCGGCCGCCAGGGCCTGTTGTGCGATCAGGGTACCGAAACCACGGGAAGCGCCAGTAATGAGCCAAGTACGCATGTGTCAACTCCTCCTGTAATGAACCCTGCGTTTCGCGGGGCTTTCTCGATGAGTTGACGCTACTGTACGGCTCAGCTATTTCTGTGATAATCCCACAAATTTCTCATTGTCCTGTGAAGAGTATTCACTAATGAAATCACCCAGCACGGCCGACCTCTCGCTGTTCCTGTGCATCGCCAGGCACTTGAACTTCAGCCGCGCAGCGGTGGAGCTGGGGCTTACACCCTCGGCCCTGAGCCATGCGCTGCGGGCATTGGAAACCCGCCTGGACGTGCGCCTGTTCAACCGCACCACCCGCAGCGTAGCGCTCACCGAAGCGGGCGAGCGCCTGTACCAGCGCCTGCAACCAGCGTTTCGCGATATCGCCGATGCACTGGAAGACCTCAACAGCTTCCGCGACAAACCTTCCGGTAATTTGCGTATCACGGCCGGGCGAATAGGGGTGGAGCTGGTGCTGTTGCCATTGGCCAACCGCTTCCTGGCGCTGTATCCGGACGTACGCATGGAGATCAGCGGCGATGATGCGCTGGTGGATATGGTGAGTGGCGGTTTCGATGCGGGCGTGCGTCTGGGCGAACGTTTGCAAGCCGACATGGTGTCGCTGCCTATCGGGCCTTACCTGCGTTCGGTGGTAGTGGGTTCGCCAGCGTTCTTCGAGCGCCATCCGGTGCCGCAGCAACCCCAGGACTTGCGTGGCCTGCCGTGCATCGGCCATCGCTTCCCCAGTGGCGCGCTGTACCGCTGGGAGTTCGAGCGGGGCGGCATGCGCCTGGAGGTGGATGTGCAGGGGCCGGTGGTACTGGATGACGTGCGCATGATGACCGGGCCGGCGCTCGATGGCGTGGGCTTGGCCTATGTATTCGAAGACATGGTGCGCGAGCACCTGCAAAGTGGGGCGTTGGTGCAGGTGCTGGGGGACTGGTCCTACTACTATCCGGGCTTCCACCTGTACTACCCGAGTCGCCGCCAGGTGCCGGCGGCGCTCAAGGCCTTCATCGAGTTCGCCCGCAGCCAGCGGGACTTGCCCGCCTGAGGCGGGCAGTGCGATTCAATTGCGCGGCAAACGCCCGCTGACGAAGTGCGCCACATCGTTGAACCCCGGCGTTGAGGCATGCCCAGGCGTTACCAGCGAGTCGATGAAGGCTTCGTCCTCGGCGGTGATCTTCACCTCCAGCGCCCCGGCGTAGGTTTCCCACTGCTCCTCGGTACGCGGCCCGACAATGGCCGAGCTGACCAACTGGTTATTCAGCACCCAGGCAATGGCGAACTCGACGATGCCGACACCCTTGGCTTCGGTGTAGGCGTGGATCTTCTGGGCGATGGTCAGCGACTCCTGGCGCCATTCCACTTCCATGATGCGCTTGTCCTGGCGCCCGGCGCGGCTGCCCTCATCGGGCGTTGCGCCGGGGGCGTACTTGCCGCTGAGCACGCCACGGGCCAGCGGGCTGAACGGCACCACGCCCAGGCCATGGAAGGCGGCGGCCGCCAGTTGTTCGGGCTCGGCCTGGCGGTTGACGATGTTGTACAGCGGCTGGCTGACTACAGGCTTGGCCACCCCCAGGCGCTCGGCCAGGTTGCAGATTTCGCTGATGCGCCAGCCACGGAAGTTGGACACGCCCCAGTAGCGCACCTTGCCTTGTTGCAGCATGTCGCCAATGGCCCGCACGGTTTCTTCCAGCGGCACCTTGTGGTCTTCGCGGTGCAAGTAGTAGATGTCCAGGTAGTCGGTGCCCAGGCGGGTCAGCGAGGCTTCCAGGGCATTGAACAGGTGCTTGCGCGACAGCCCGCTGCGGTTCGGCAGGCCATCGGCGGGGCCGTAGCCGGCCTTGGTGGCGACGACCCAGTCCTGGCGGTTGCGCGCCACGGCCTCACCGACGATCTCCTCGGAGCGCCCGGCGTTGTACACGTCGGCGGTGTCGATGAAGTTGATGCCTTGGTCCCAGGCACGGTCGATGATGCGCAGCGACGCTTCGGTGCTGGTCTGTTCGCCGAACATCATGCTGCCCAGGGTCAGGGCGGAGACTTGCAGGCCGGAGTGGCCGAGGGGGCGGTAGAGCATGCGCAAATCCTTGTCGTCGCGGGGAGTGAATGGCCTGTTTTACACAGATCCGCCCCGCTTTGAAAGCGCATGCCTACGCCCCGTGTGGCGTGGTCAAGAGGCAGGGCGTTCGGTGCTGCCCTGGGTTTGTGGCGCTGGCTGAGCGTCGCGCTTGGCCACGGCCTCCTGTTGCTGTTGCTGGCGTTGCATCGCCCACTGGTCGCTGCGCTCCTTGAGGCGGTCGGAGCCGCCTTCGGCGAACGCAGAGGTGACGGTGGTGGCAGCCAGCAGGGTAAGGGCGAAAGTAAGGGCTTTCATGGGGCAGTTCTCCATCATCGATTGATCGAAGGCGTGCAATACGCCGAACGAGGCCGATAATGGGCAGGCAGGATTTTCCCAGGATTAACGGCAATGACCGCCTGTCCTCGACAGGTAGGGAACCTGCTACAAAACAATACAAAAACTTCGCGGCCCGACACATTGCCGATACACGCGCGAGGTCTCATGATGTCTACCTTCACGCACGTGCACACGGAGCACCGTCCATGTCCAGCAACAAACTCCAACGCGCCATCCAATGGTTGGGCCGGTTCACCCGCCTGCTGGTGGGCATGCCTGACTACGAGCAGTACGTGGCCCTGCGCAAGGCCAACCATCCCGGCGAGCCGGTGATGAGCCAGAAGGAATTTTTCCGCGAACGCCAGGAAGCGCGCTATGGCAAGCGCCAGTGCAACACGCGCTGCTGTTAAGCCTTCCTGCGCAGCAGCACGATGAAGAACAAGCCACCGATGGCGGCGGTGGCGATGCCGATCGGCAGGTCCTGAGGTGCGATCAGGGTCCGTGCACCCACATCCACCCACACCATGAACAGCGCGCCCAGCAACGCACACACCGGCAGCAGGCGACGATGCTCGGCGCCTACCAGGCGCCTGGCCACGTGGGGCAGCATCAGGCCGACGAAGCCGATGGCACCGGACAACGACACCAGCACCCCAGTCAACAAAGCGCTGCCAATGAACACCTGGGCACGTACCCGACGCGTGTCGAAGCCCAGGCTCACAGCGGTCTGCTCGCCGCTCATCAGTGCATTCAGGGCTCGTGCCAGGCTCATCAGTACGACAAAGCCCGCCATCACGCAAAGCGCTGGCAGCCATAGCAGCGACCACTGCGCCAGGCCTAATCCACCGAGCATCCAGAACATCACCGAACTGGTGGCGTGCGGGTCGCCGGTGTACAGCAGCAGGTTGGCCGCCGCCATCACCACGAACGACACCGCTACCCCGGCCAACAGCAGGCGATCGCTTTCCAAGCGTCCACCCCGGCTGGCCACGCCCAGCACCAGCAGCATGCTGCCCAGCGCGCCAAGGAAGGCCGCCAGCGGCAAGCTGAAGACGCCCGCGAACTGACCCAGGAACAGCACCACCATGACTGCGCCGAACACCGCACCCGCGCTGACACCGAGCAGGTGTGGGTCGGCCAGCGGGTTGCGGGTCACCGCCTGCAACGCCCCACCGACCAGCACCAAGCCGGCACCCACCAACGCGCCCAGCAACACACGTGGGGCGCGGATCTGCCAGACGATCTGCGCCTGGCCACGGCTGAAGTCGCCGCCATCACCCAGGCCGACGTTCTGCAACACGATGCCCGCGACCTTGGCCAATGGCACCTGGGCTGCACCGAAGCCTAGCGACAGCAGGCATGACAGCAGCAGTGCGGCAAACAGTGCGATGATCAACCAACGGTAAGCCACGGGGTTACGCACAGGCATCAGCGCGGTGCCTGCGCGATCAATTGCGGGTGCAGGGCCGCAGCCAGGGTTTCAATGGCCGCAGCGTTCTCCACCGACGGCGTTACTTGCAGATATGACAGCACCACGAAGCGCTGCTTGCGAATGGCCTCGACGCCGCCCAGGGCGGGGTGCTGCAACAGGAAGTCACGCTTCTGCTGCCAACTGGTGGGGCCGTAGTCGACGATCACGATCACCTCGGGGTCGCGCTCTACCACGCTTTCCCAGCCAACCTGGGTCCAGCTGGCCGCCACGTCGGCCATCACATTGTCGCCACCGGCCGTGGCGATCAGCGCCTGCGGCATGCCCAGGCGCCCGGAGGTGGTGGGGCGGTCTTCACCGCTGTCGTAGAGGAACACTCGTGGCCGCTCGGCGGTCTTGGCCAGCGCCTTACTCACCTGCTCGACCCGCTGGCGTAGTTGGGCGACCAGCGCCTGCGCGCGTTCGCGCACGTCGAAGATGCGCCCGAGGTTGTCCAGGTCACGGTACAGATCCTCGAGGCTTGCCGAACGTTGCGGCATGATCCACGAACAGGATTCGCTCAGTTCGTACACCGGGATGTCGAACGGCGCCAGGGTCTGCGGCGTGACCGGCCCGCCAATACGCATGCCGTAGTTCCAGCCGGCGAACAGCAGGTCGGCGTTCACCTCCAGCAGGTTCTCCACCGAGGCATAACGCGGGGCGATTTCCGGCAGGCCCTCCAAGGCCTTGCGCAGCGCCGGGTCTAGGGTCTTCCAGCCGCTGATACCGCTGTAGCCGACCATGTGCTCGCGCAGGCCCAGGGCCAGGAGCATGCCAGTGAGGTTGATGTCGTGGCTGACCGCGCGGGTCGGCGCCTGGGTGAAGGTGACGTCGCGTTCGCAACTGCGCACGGTCAGCGGGTAGTTGCTGGCCTGAGCGGCGAGGGGCAGGGCGGCCATCAGGGCCAGGCAGGGGAGCAGGGCTTTCATGCGGGGGTGATCCAGGTAATGCGTGGGTGGGAGGCCAGCGGGTGGCGGTCGACCAGCGCCTGCACGCCGAACACCTCGGCCAGGCAGTGTTCGGTCAGCACCTGGTGCGGCGTGCCGTGGGCGACGATGCGCCCGGCGTCGATGACGTACAGGCGGTCGCAGAAGGCCGCCGCCAGGTTCAGGTCGTGGAAGCTGGCCAGCAGGCTCAGGCCGGTGCCGCGCAGTTGTTGCAGCAGCGCGAGCTGGAAACGTGGGTCGAGGTGGTTGGTCGGCTCGTCGAGAATCAGCAGCTGGGGTTGCTGCACCAGCGCCCGGGCCAGCAGCACCCGTTGCTTCTCGCCGCCAGACAGACGTGTGAAAGCCTGGTCGGCCAGGGTGTCCAGTTGCAGTCGGGCCAGGGTGCTATCGACCAGGCCTGGCTCGCGGTCGCCTTCCAGCCACCCCAGGTGTGGCGTGCGGCCCATGGCCACGACATCGCGCACGCTCAGGCCGAAGTCTTCGGGAAACTCTTGCAGCATCACTGCAATGCGCTGGGCAGCCCAGCGCGGTGGGCGCTGCCAGATATCTTCGCCAGCGAGTGCCACGCGCCCCTGGTGCGGGCGGTTGAAGCGGTAGGCGCAGCGCAGCAGGCTGGTCTTGCCACTGCCGTTGGGGCCGATCAGGCCGACGAATTCGCCAGCGCCGACGGCAAGGTCGATGCCTTCGAGCAGCGTTGCCTGGCCCGGGCCGGGTGCCCAGTGCAGGTCTTCGATGCGCAAAGTAAGGGAGGACATGGCGTTGCGACCGTTGCAAGGTGAGTTCGACCCGAACGGAGGACGCGCTGGAGGGCTCGATGGCAAGGGTATGCCGCGAACACCGGCCCGCGCCCGCCCACCGCGGGAGTTGCCAATTGCTGTACCAGGCCGGTCTCCGGGCTTGCGAGGGGCATGAGGCATTCACCTTCCCATGCCGGCTGGCACAGTGGTGTATCGAATGCATCGCTCGCTTACCGTTGCGGGGGCAGCGCCGGACTACTCGCAAGGCGAGGCACCGGCTTCCCGTTTAATCCCCTGCACGGCGGCAGGGGACACCTGGAACAAGGGGCGCATCTGAGCATTTATGGGGGAAAGCGTCAACCGGAGTGGCCCTCGACGCATTCAAACCTTACGTTCGACCAACCCGGCCAGTACCGTCTCTAGTGCAGTGCTGCCCCGGCGCGGTGTACCTGCGAAGTCGATCCAACCCTGGTTGAAGCCGTCGAGCATTTGCATGCGCGGTAGCGGGTTATGCATGCCCTGGTCGCGAAACAACTGTTCCCAGGCCTGACGCGGCACGGCTTGGGCCTTCACCTCGCGACCCAGCAGGCGGCCTAGGGTACTGGCCAGCTCCAGCGGGGTGATGCGCTGCGGGCCTTCCAGTTCGATCACGCGCACGCCGTGCCAGTCTTCTTGCAACAATGCCGCTGCCGTGCGGCCGATATCGGCCGTGGCGACCATTGACACCGGTTTGTCCAGCGGTTGCAGGAAGCTGTGCAGTACGCCTTCGTCACGGGCCGGGGCGATATCCCACAGGCTGTTTTCCATGAACCAGCCAGCGCGCAGGAATGTCACCGGTATCGGCAACTGCCCCAGCTGGCGTTCCATCTCGCCGAGTTGCGACAGCAGGTTGGGCTGGTCGGCCTGGGCGCCGATGGTCGACAGGCACACAACCTTGCGGGGAGCGCAGGTACGCAATGCTGCGTGCAGGTTGGCAATGATGGCACGGGTTTCAGGGTAGTCGGGGCTAGGGTCGAAGTTCGGTGGCAACAGCACGAAAACACCCTCGGCACCGGAAAATGCCTGGATCAGAGCGGGGCGGTCATGCATGTCGGCAATCGCTACGCGGCAGCCTTCCGCCAGCCAGGACTCGCCCTTGGCAGCATCGCGCACCACGGCGCGCACCTCCTTGCCTGCGGCGAGCAGGTTGCGAGCGACGGTGCTGGCGACTTGGCCGGTGATACCAGTGATGACGTACATAGAGGGGCTCCGATTGAGCGCGGCGCAGTGCCGCGATGAGAGCCAGTGTGTGGTGCAGCAATTGATTAATCGATAACATCACTGTCATTTAATAAATGACATAACGGCATAAATATGGGCTTTGATGAACGCAGCCTCAACGGCATGAGCGTATTCGTGGCCATTGCCGACAGCGGCAGCTTTGCGGCTGCCGGCGATGTCATGGACATGTCGCAACCAGGGATCAGCCGCGCACTGGCACGGTTGGAAAAGCGACTGGGTATTCGTCTGTTCGACCGCACCACGCGTTCGGTCACGCTGACTGATGAAGGCCGACGCCTGTACGAACAGGTAGTGCCGTTGCTGGCAGCGCTGGATGAGGCGGCTACCTCGGTGACCGCAGGGGCGCAGGTTGTGCGTGGGCGCCTGCGGGTCAATGTCGACCCGTTCTTCGCTCGCCTGATGCTAGGGCCCGCGCTCGGAGGGTTTCTCGATGCGCACCCGCAGCTGGAACTCGAGCTGATCACCCGCGATCGTCTTGGCGACATGGTCGCGGACGGTTTCGACCTAGCCGTGCGCTTCGGCGAACCGCGGGCCTCCAGCCTAGTGGCGCGCAAGCTGCTTGATACCCGCATTCTCACGGTGGCGGCACCGGCCTACCTCAAGCGCTTCGGTTGGCCACGCACGCCTGCTGAACTGACCGAGCATCGTTGCATCCAGTTTCGCGATCCGCAGAGTGGTCGTCCGTTTCCCTGGGAGTTTCACCGCGCCCAAGAGCGCGTCGAGGTCGACACACGCGGGCAACTGCTGGTCAACGATGCCGGCAGTTTGCACAGCACCTGCCTGGCTGGGTATGGCGTGGCCCAGGTAATGGCGCTGGGCTCGGAACTGTTGCTGGCTGAAGGTCGTCTGGTGGAGTTGTTCGCCGATTGGCCGGATGAAGTGTTTCCGTTGTATGCGTTGTACCCGTCGCGGCACAACCCGCCGGCCAAAGTTCGAGCGTTCCTGGCGTTCGTGTTGGAAGTGGTGGGGCAATAGACGCGGCATCAGCGGTCGAATCACACCCGTTCTGCCATCGCCGCCAGCGCCACTGACATAGCCGCCGTACGGGTCTCGACCCCCAGCTTGATGAACACATGCTCCAAGTGCTTGTTCACCGTGCGTGGGCTGAGTTGCAAGATATCGGCGATGTCCTTGTTGGTCTTGCCGCAGCTCACCCAGCGCAACACTTCGACCTCGCGCTCGGTGAGCTGGAAGCGGCGCGACAGCGTGCCGTAGGCCGGGGCATGGTCCAGGCCGATGGGTTGCGAGGCTTGCCGCGCCGCCTGCAGGATGCGTGCGGTGCGCAGGTGTGAGGCTACCCGGGCGAGCACTTCGGTGCACTGGATTGGCTTGGTGACATAGTCGATGGCACCGGCCTCGAACCCTTCCACCACATGCTCGCTGTCGGTCAGCGCGGTCATGAATAGCACCGGAATGTCGGCCGTGTCGGGCTGCTGCTTGATGCGTCGGCAGGTTTCGAAACCGTCGAGCCCGGGCATCATGGCGTCGAGCAGGATCAGGTCGGGGCGCCTGCGTTGCAGGCGGCTCAGCGCACTGCTGCCGTCCAGGGCCACCAAAACCATGTAGCCAGCAGCGTCCAGGGCATCGGAGAGCAGCGCGAGGTTGTCCGGGGTGTCGTCGACGATCAGGATCACGCCGTGATCAGCGGGTGAGGTCAGGGCGCTCATTGAGGGCCTCCTTCAGTTGCTGGCTGAGTTCATCCAGGCGAAAGCCCTTGGCCAGGGTGCGCAGCCTGGCGACGAACGCGGCGCTGTCGGTGCTGCTGCATTCGAGCAGGTCCAGTTTTTGCTGGATACCGCGCATGTAGCCAAGCCCGCACAGCTCGTAGAGTTCCTCGAGGTCCTTGCGCGGCGGCAGTTTGCACGGCGGCTCGCTGGCCTGGACGGTCAAGGGTCGGCGTTGCCAGCGCAGTTGCAGGTTTCGGGCGAGCAGGTCGAGCAGTTGTTGCAGGTGTACAGGCTTGGCCAGGTAGTCGTGCTCCATGCACGCCAGGTCGCTGTCCTTGTCGTCGGTAAAGGCATTGGCGTTGGCCGACAGCACGATCACCGGCGCCTGGGACAAGGCGTTGCGGCGAATCAGGCGCAGGGTCTGCCAGCCGTCCATGTCCGGCATCGACAGGTCCATCAGGATCAGGTCCGGGTGGTGCAGGGACACTTGCCGAATGGCTTCGTGGCCATTGGCCGCCTCGATCATGTCGAAACCCAGCGGGCCAAGCAGGCCGGCGATGACCTTGCGGTGCTCGATATGATCGTCCACCACTAGGATGCGCTGGCGTTCGCCTTCGTAGCCGACCACGTCGTGGTCGAGCGCGATGACCGCCTTGGGTACCCGCACTTCCGAGAGAAACAGGCGCACCTGGAAACGCGTGCCTTCGCCGGGCTGGCTGGTGACCGACAAGGCCCCACCCATCAGCGATGTCAGCATCCGCGTGATGGTCAGGCCCAGGCCCACGCCTTTGTCCTGGCGTTCCAGGCCACCGCGTTCGAACGGTTGGAAGATGCGCTCGATCTGCTCCGGCGCGATACCGATACCGCTGTCGATCACCTCGAAAATCGCCGTTTCCCGGCGGTAGCTGACGCGCAGGCACACCTCGCCGCTGTCGGTGAAATTGACCGCGTTGCCCAGCAGGTTGATGAGGATCTGCCGCACCCGCTTCTCGTCGCCGCGCACCACCGTCGGCATGCGTCCGACCAGGTCCAGGCGAAAGCCCAGGCCTTTTTCCCGCGCGGTGCCGGCGAACATCTGCTCCAGGTCGCTCAAGAACTGCTGCAAGAGAATCTCCGAGGGTTCCAGGCGCAGCTTGCCGGCCTCGATCTTGGCCACGTCCAGCAGCCCGTCGATCAACGACAGCAAATGCGAGCTGCTGCGCAGGATGGTCGCCAGCGGGTCCTGGTGCTGAGCAGGGGTGGCCGGGTCGCGCTGGAGGATCTGGGTAAAGCCCAGAATGCTGTTCAGCGGCGTGCGCAGTTCGTGGGACAGCCCGGTGACATAGCGGCTCTTGGCGGCATTGGCCGCTTCCGAGGCTTCTTTGGCTTCCTGTAGCGCCTGGTCGGTCTTGTCGTGGGCCTCGATCTCCTGGATCAGCAACTGGGTCTGGCGTTCCGACTCCTCCAGCGCCACCCGCCGGCTTTCCCGGGTCAACACCACCCACCAGGCGAGCACCCCGGCGAACACGCAGAAGGTCAGGAAGGCCTTGAGAAAGGCCAGCAGCAAGGTGCGATAGGCCTCTGGCGACTGGTCGACCAAGGCGTGGGCGACCTGGCTGTAGATCAGCGCAAGTGCGCCGGACAAACCCAGCACCAGGATCGCCAGCAAGCCCAGGTACTGCGCCAGGCGCGTGTGCAGGTAGCGGCGGGGCAGGCGGGGCAACAGGCGGCCGAGCAGGTCTTCGAACTGCATCGACAGGCGCGCCCGTTGCTTGCAGCGGTCGGCGCAGCGCGCGTCCAGCGAACAGCACAGCGAGCAGATCGGCGAGCCGTACGCCGGGCACCAGGCCATGTCGGCGGTCTCGAAGGCGTTGTTGCACAGGCCGCATTGCAGGTTGGTCTGCGCGCCACGGGGGTATAGCAAGGCTTCAGGGCTGGTGCGGGCGATGTAGTAGCGGCCACGGGTCAGCCAGGCGAGCAGCGGCGTCACCACCAAGGCGATCAGCAGCGAGATCAGCGGCGGCGCCGCCTGGGCCGTTTCGCCAAACAAGCCGAAATGGGCGCCGAACGCCGCCAGCGAGGCGATCGACATGGCGCCGACGCCGACCGGGTTGATGTCGTACAGATGCGCGCGCTTGAACTCGATGTGCTTGGGCGACAGCCCCAGCGGCTTGTTGATCACCAGGTCCGCCACCAGCGCGCCGATCCAGGCGATGGCGATGTTGGCGTACAGCCCCAGTACCTGCTCGATGGCGTCGAGCACGCCCAGTTCCATCAGCACCAGGGCGATGATCACGTTGAACACCAGCCAGACCACCCGCCCGGGGTGGCTGTGGGTGACCCGGGCGAAAAAGTTCGACCAGGCCAGGGAGCCTGCGTAGGCGTTGGTCAGGTTGATCTTGATCTGGGAAATGATGACGAACAGGGTCATCGCCGCCAGCGCCCATTCCGGCGAGGCGAACACATAGTGAAAGGCGACCAGGTACATCTGCGTGGGCTCGATGGCCCGCTCGATGGGCACCTCGTGCTGCAAGGCGAGGAAGGCCAGGAAGGCCCCGGCCATGATCTTCAGGGCACCGGGAATGATCCAGCCGGGTCCGGCCATCAGCAGCGCTGCCCACCAGCGCTTGCGGTTGGCTGCGGTTTTCTCGGGCAGAAAGCGCAGGTAGTCGACCTGTTCACCGATCTGGGTCACCAATGACAGCGCGACACTGAATGCCGCACCAAACAGCAGCAGGTTGACGGTGCCGCCTTCGCCCTCGCGGCCGGCGAAACCGGTCAAGTCGCTGAGCACATCCGGGTTCTTGCTGATCACGAACACATAGGGCACCAGCAACAGGATCAGCCACAAAGGTTGCGACCACATCTGCAGGCGGTTGATCAGGGTAATGCCATAGGCCACCAGCGGAATCACCACCACCGAACAGATGACATAGGCCAGGGCCAGCGGAATGCCGAAATACAGCTCCAGGGCCAGGGCCATGATCGCCGCTTCCAGGGCGAAGAACAGGAAGGTGAAGCTGGCGTAGATCAACGAGGTGATGGTCGAGCCGATGTAGCCGAAACCTGCGCCGCGGGTCAGCAGGTCCATGTCCACGCCATAGCGCGCGGCGTAATAGCTGATCGGCAGGCCGGTCAGGAAGATCACCAGCGCGGCTGCGAGAATGGCCCACAGGGTGTTGCTGAAGCCGTAGCTCATCACCAGCGCGCCGCCGATCGCCTCCAGGGCCAGGAACGACACAGCGCCCAGCGCGGTATTGGCGATACGTAGCTCGGACCATTTGCGAAAGGCCTTGGGCGTGAAGCGCAGGGCGTAGTCTTCCATGGTCTCGTCGGCGACCAGGCTGTTGTAGTCGCGGCGGATCTTGACGATGCGTTGAGGGCCTGAAGGTCGCACGGCGCCAACTCCTGACGGGGGCTATGGAAGGTTGAAGCAGCAACATCCATGCCTGTCGCTTGGCCCGCCTGCGTCCCGGCGTTGGGCGTCCTGTTCTCGCGGGCGTCAGCATGACCGGGTGGCGCTGTTTGCGCGCTACGTCAAATGACGTATGCGCTTACGTCATGCTGCGTATACACAGGTTTTGGCCCGCCCCCCATGCTGGCAGTCACTCGCGACAAGGCGCCCCAGAGCGCCGGCGAGCACGACGACCCATACAGGAGCCGGAACCATGGATTCACCTCAGACTGCTGCAAAACGCTTTCTCCCTCGACGCCTGAGCCTGGGCGCGGCGGCGCTTTCACTGGTCGCGGCCAGCGTGTTCGGGCAACTGGCCGTGGCCGCAGAGGCCAACACTACCGGGCTTGCCGTAACCGCCACCGAGGTGACGGTCGGCCAGCTGCATTCGGCGACCGGCACCATGGCCATTTCCGAAACCGGCTCGATCCAGGCCGAGCGGCTGGCCATCGAGCAGATCAACGCCTCGGGCGGCGTGCTCGGGCGGCAGATCAAGGTCATCCAGGAAGACGGCGCCTCCGACTGGCCGACTTTCGCGGAAAAAGCCAAGAAGCTGCTGGCCGGCGACAAGGTGGCGGCGGTGTTCGGCTGCTGGACCTCGGCCTCGCGCAAAGCGGTGCTGCCAGTGTTCGAGAAGGAAAACGGCCTGCTCTACTACCCCACCTTCTATGAGGGCCTGGAGCAGTCGAAGAATGTGATCTACACCGGCCAAGAGGCCACCCAGCAGATCCTCGCGGGCCTGGACTGGATCGCGAAAGAGAAGGGCGCCAAGACCTTCTACCTGATCGGCTCGGACTACATCTGGCCGCGCACCTCGATGAAGATCGCCCGCAAGCACATCGAAAACGTGCTCAAGGGCACCGTGGTCGGCGAAGACTACTACCCGCTGGGCAACACCCAGTTCGGCTCGTTGATCAACAAGGTCAAGCTGAAGAAGCCCGATGTGGTCTTCGCCGCCGTGGTCGGCGGCTCCAACGTGGCCTTCTACAAGCAGATGAAGTCCGCAGGCGTCACCGCCGCCAAGCAGAACCTGCTGACCCTGTCGGTGACCGAGGATGAACTGCTCGGCATCGGCGGCGAGAACATGGAAGGCTTCTACGCCTCGATGAAGTACTTCCAGAGCCTGGACAACCCCAACAACAAAGCCTTCGTCGATGCCTTCAAGGCCAAGTACGGCAAGGACGCGGTGATGGGCGACGTGACCCAGGCAGCTTACCTCGGGCCGTGGCTGTGGAAGGCGGCGGTGGAGAAGGCTGGCAGCTTCGACATCGACAAGGTGGTGGCGGCCTCGCCGAGCATCGAGCTGAACACCGCGCCGGAAGGCTACGTGAAGGTCCACGACAACCATCACCTGTGGAGCAAGACGCGCATTGGCGAAGTGCAAGCCAACGGCCAGTTCAAGGTGATCTACGAGTCTGACCTGATCGAACCGAACCCTTTCCCCAAGGGGTACCAGTAACTGCGGCAGCGAGCCTCAGCCTTTGGCCTGAGGCTCGCTGGTCGGGTTCAGCCTTCATGACAACCCCGAGGAGAGACCACCATGCAATGGCTATCTGATTTCGGTGCCATCGCCGCCATGCAGGGGTTCAACGGCCTGTCCGTGTTCTGCGTGCTGCTGCTCATGGCCCTGGGACTGGCGATCATTTTCGGCCAGATGGGCGTGATCAACATGGCCCACGGCGAATTCCTCACCATCGGCGCCTACACCACCTACGTGCTCTCGACCCTGGTCAGGGACTACCTGCCGTCGATGCAGCCGTACTATTTCTTTTTCGCCATCGCGCTGTCGTTCGTGGTCGCGGCCGCAATCGGCTGGGTCGTCGAGCGGGTGATGATCAGCCGCCTGTACCACCGCCCGCTGGACACGCTGCTGGCGACCTGGGGCCTGTCGCTGGTGATGCAGCAGGCGTTTCGCTCGATCTTCGGCGCCCGTGAAGTCAGCGCCACCCCACCGGACTGGCTGATGGGCGCAGTGAACCTGACCGACGCCATCGAAATTCCACGCAACGGCCTGTTCGTCATGGGCCTGACGATACTGGTGACCGGCGCCATCTTCCTGATGCTGTATCGCACCCGCTGGGGCCTGCAGGTACGGGCCACGGTGCAGAACCGGGTGATGAGCCGGGCCGTGGGCATCAACACGCGCCAGGTCGACCGTATGACCTTCGCCCTCGGCTGTGGCGTTGCTGGAGTGGCGGGCGCGGCCTTCACCACCATTGGCTCCACCGGGCCTACCGCCGGCTCGCTGTACATCGTCGACACCTTCCTCACCGTGGTGTTCGGCGGCGCGCAAAGCCTGCTCGGCACCATCGCCTCGGCCTTCGCCATTGCTCAGACCCAGTCGGTGTCGGAGTTCTTCATGAGTGGCTCGATGGCCAAGGTGCTGACCCTGTCGACGGTGATCCTGATCCTGTTGATGCGCCCGCAAGGGTTGTTCTCCAGCAAAGTTCGCAAATAGGGGCGCACAGATGAACGCTTTGCACAAACTCATGGGCGGGCGCCAGGGCACTTATGGCCTGCTGGTGCTGGCCGTTCTGATCCTGGTGGTGTTTCCGCTGGTGCTGGATGCCTTTCGCCTGAACATGGTCGGCAAGTACCTGACCTACGCCTTCGTTGCCGTGGGGCTGGTCCTGTGTTGGGGCTACGGCGGCATCCTCAGCCTGGGGCAGGGGGTGTTCTTCGGCCTGGGCGGCTACTGCATGGCGATGTTCCTGAAGCTCGAGGCCAGCGACCCCGAGAGCACCAAGATCCAGTCCACCCCCGGCATTCCGGATTTCATGGACTGGAACCAGTTGACCGAACTGCCGGCCTTGTGGATACCGTTCCACAGCTTCGGCTTCACGCTATTCGCGGTGGTGGCAGTGCCGGTGATCCTTGCGCTGGTGATCGGCGCGGCGCTGTTCAAGCGCAGGGTAGGGGATGTGTACTTCTCCATCGTCACCCAGGCCATCGCGCTGATCCTGACCGTGCTGATCATCGGCCAGCAGGGCCTGACCGGCGGCGTCAATGGCATTACCGACCTGCGCACCCTGCTGGGCTGGGACATTCGCGGCGATGGCGCCAAGCTCGTGCTGTATTTCATCAACGCCGCTCTGTTGCTGGGCTGCATCGTGATCGGCAAGTTCATCCTGGCGTCCAAGCTTGGCCGTTTGTTGATGGCCATGCGCGACAAGGAAGAGCGGGTGCGTTTTTCCGGCTATGACGTGGCCAGTTTCAAAGTGTTCGTGTACTGCGTCGCGGCCGGCTTCTCGGCCATCGGCGGGGCGATGTTTGCCTTGCAGGTGGGCTTCATGTCGCCGTCGTTCGTCGGCATCGTGCCGTCCATCGAGATGGTGATCTTCGCGGCGGTCGGCGGGCGCATGTCGCTGCTTGGTGCGGTGTACGGCGCGCTGCTGGTCAACTACGGCAAGACCTACTTTTCCGAATCCTTCCCGGAGCTATGGCTGTACTTGATGGGCGGGCTGTTCATCGTCGTGGTGATGTACTTCCCCAACGGCCTGGCCGGTGTGTGGGAAAGCCATGGGCGCAAATGGCTGGCGCGGTTCAGGAAGCGTCCGGCGCCGGCTGTCGTGGCCACGTCCAGCAAACCCGCGCCATCCAGCGCCAGCAAGGCCGCCACCCCTTCAATGGAGACCCAGCCATGACCGCCACCAGTGGCTTCCAGATGCCCAAGCCGGTACTGGCCATCGAGGGCCTGACCGTGTCGTTCGATGGCTTCAAGGCCGTGGACGACCTGAACCTGTACATCGACCGCAACGAGGTGCGCGTGGTCATCGGCCCCAACGGGGCCGGCAAGACCACCGTGCTCGACCTGATCTGCGGCAAGACCCGCGCCACCGGCGGCAGCATCCAGTTCAACAACCGCGAACTGACGCGCATGAAGGAGTACGACATCGTGCGGGCCGGGGTTGGCCGCAAGTTCCAGACCCCGTCGATCTACGACAACCTCAGCGTGTTCGAGAACCTGGAAATGTCCTTCCCCAAGGGTCGCACGGTGTTCGGTGCGCTGTTCTTCAAGCGCAGCCAGGAGGTAACGGCGCGGGTCGACGAAGTGGCGGCGCAGATTTTTCTGGCTGACCTGTTGCAGCAACAGGCGGGGCTGTTGTCCCACGGGCAGAAGCAGTGGCTGGAGATCGGCATGCTGCTGATGCAAGACCCGGAGCTGCTGATGCTCGATGAGCCGGTGGCCGGTATGAGCGTCAGCGAGCGGGCGCAGACCGCCGAGTTGCTCAAGCGCATCAGCCAGGGACGTTCGGTGCTGGTGATCGAGCACGACATGGAGTTCGTCAAGAGCATCGCCCACAAGGTCACGGTGCTGCACCAAGGCAAAGTACTGGCCGAAGGCAGCATGGAGGCCGTGCAGAACAACCCGAAAGTCATCGAAGTCTACCTGGGCCACTGAGGAGCGCGGCATGTTCACCATCAATCAGTTGGCCTGCGGCTATGGCCAGAGCCAGATCCTCCATGACCTGGACCTGGTCGTGGAAAAACAGGAAATCGTCGCGGTCATGGGCCGCAACGGCATGGGCAAGACCACCTTGTTCAAGAGCCTGATGGGCATCTTGCCGCAATGGCGCGGCGCGGTAGCGGTCGATGGGGTAGAGGTGTCGGCCATGGAAACCCACTCGCGGGTGGCGCATGGCATGGCCTATGTGCCCCAGGGGCGGATGATCTTCCCGTCGATGACGGTGCTGGAGAACATCCAGACCGGCCTGCCGGCATCGGCCAAGGGCAGGGTGCCTGAAGACCTCTATGCCTTGTTCCCGGTGCTGTTCGACATGCGCGCGCGACGCGGCGGCAACCTCTCCGGCGGCCAGCAACAGCAGCTGGCGATCGCCCGGGCGCTGGCCACCAACCCCAAGGTGCTGCTGCTGGACGAGCCCACCGAAGGCATCCAGCCCTCGATCATCAAAGACATCGCCCGCACCCTCAAGGAGATCCGCAGCCTGCGCAACCTGACCATCGTGGTCTCCGAGCAGGTGCTGTCGTTCACCCTGGAAATCGCCGACCGCTTCCTGGTGATCGAGAAAGGCCGGTTCGTGATCGAGGAAACCCGGGCCAATGTCGATGAGGCGACCATCAGCCGCTATCTGTCCGTCTAGCGCGACACCCGATTGATTCAGGCATCAGCCACAGGCGCCGTGCGGCGGCCTGGCGGGGAGCGCTTGCCCGCGAACAGGCCGCTGCCGTCCACCCCAAGCCACAGACTGAACCAGCAAACCAAGGAGCACACCCATGACTGACGTGTTGATCAAAGTCGACCTCAACCAGCCCGCCACCGAGAACGAGCAGGTGCACAACCGCTGGCACCCGGACATTCCCATGGCCTGCTGGGTCAAGCCGGGCGAGGACTTCATCCTGGAAACCTACGACTGGACCGCCGGGGCCATCAAGAACGACGACGATGCCAGCGATGTGCGCGATGTCGACTTGTCCACCGTGCATTACCTGTCCGGTCCAGTCGGTGTACACGGCGCTGAGCCTGGTGACCTGCTGGTGGTGGACCTGCTCGACATCGGCGCGCGCGCTGACTCGCAGTGGGGCTTCAACGGCTTCTTCTCGAAGCAGAACGGCGGTGGCTTCCTGACCGATCATTTCCCTCTGGCGCAAAAAGCCATCTGGGACTTCAAGGGCATGATGACCAGTTCTCGCCATATTCCGGGCGTCGAGTTCGCCGGCCTTATCCACCCCGGTCTGATCGGCTGCCTGCCGGACCACAAGATGCTCGCCGACTGGAACCGTCGCGAGCAGGAGCTGATCGACACCGAGCCGGGCCGTGTGCCGCCGCTGGCCAACCCGCCGTTCGCCAAGACCGCACACATGGGCAAGCTCAAGGGCGCAGAGCGGGACATGGCCGCCGCCACCGGCGCGCGCACCGTGCCGCCGCGCGAGCACGGCGGCAACTGCGATATCAAGGACCTGTCCCGCGGCTCGAAGGTGTTCTTCCCGGTGTACGTCGACGGCGCCGGGCTGTCGGTAGGCGACCTGCACTTCAGCCAGGGCGATGGTGAAATCACCTTCTGCGGCGCCATCGAGATGGCCGGCTGGGTGCATATGCGCGTCGAGCTGATCAAGGGCGGCATGGCCAAGTACGGCATCAAGAACCCAGTGTTCAAGCCCAGCCCCATCGTGCCCAACTACAACAACTACCTGATCTTCGAAGGCATCTCGGTGGACGAGGCCGGGCAGCAGCACTACCTGGACGTCAACGTGGCCTACCGCCAGGCGTGCCTGAACGCCATCAACTACATGACCAAGTTCGGCTACTCTCCCGCACAGGGCTACGCCTTGCTCGGCTCGGCGCCGGTGCAGGGGCATATCAGTGGCGTGGTCGACATTCCCAATGCCTGCGCGACCTTGTGGCTGCCGACCGAGATCTTCAAGTTCGACATCAACCCGAGCGCCAGCGGCCCGACCCAGTTCATCGATGGCAGCATCGACCTGCCGATTGCGCCGGATAAATAGCCCCGGGTGCGCCGAGGCGTGTGCCTGCTCATGTAGCCCGTGAACAGGCACGCTTTTGCACTAGACCAGGTCAATGTGAGGAAACGACCATGCCTTTGTACGAATATGAATGTGCCTATTGCGGCGACTTCGAGGCGCTGCGCCCTATGGTCGAGAGCGCATCGTCGTGCCCATGCCCCAGCTGTGGGGCTGCGAGCATGCGGGTGATTCTGTCTGCACCGGGTTTGGCAACGATGGCAAGCGATACGCGCAAAGGCATCGCCATCAACGAACGCAGTGCCCACGCGCCGCAGACGGTCGAGCAATACAAGGAAAACCGGCGTCACCCCAGCGGCTGTGGCTGTTGTGGTCCGAGCCGCAAGGTCGAGCCGACCAAGGACAACCCCCATGCACTAAAAGGGAAAGCGGCGGGGCGACCGTGGATGATCAGCCATTGATCGTTGCGTGAAGGGGAGAACCGAGACGCCGACTTATCGATAGGCGTAATAGCTACCATCGATATTTGTCGGTTCTATAACGGACAGCCGCATCGGACAATTGCGCCATTCCTTTTCTCGACCTTTATTGGGTATCCGTCCGATGCGTATCTCGACCCTCTCTTTCCTGGCCGTTGCCCTTGCCGTGTTGGCGGGCTGCTCATCCACGCCAAACCAGCCGACGCTGGAGCTCACCACGTCCAAGTCGCCGGAAGCCTATTCCACCTGTGTCGTAGAGAAACTGCGCGAAGGCCATCAGGAGCCCGACCTGTCGCAAGCCAACCGTGGCTACCGAGTGGTCCTGGCCAGTCCCGTGGCGGCGAGCAATGTCATCGAGGCCTATAAAGGCAGTACCGGTGGGAGAGTGTACGTGTACCAGCGCAGCCTGTTTGGTGATGAACTTACGCGTGTAGCAACTGCTTGCGTATGAGCCGCTGATCGAGATGATAAATATAACTAAACTAAATGAATATTTAGTTTAGTTATATTTTTTTTGTTATTTGTTTCTAGGCAGGGCGACACGCCAGCCACACTGTCAAACCACCGGCCTGCGGGTCTTCGACAACGTGCTCGATCACCTCGAAACCATGGTCGCGTAGCTGTGAGCGGTATTCCTGAGGGTCAAGGCTGGCGTGGTAAAGGGTCTCACCCTGGAATTCGCCCAAAGCTTCGCCGTGCGAGGTGCCACTGGTGAACATCAGGATTGCGCCAGGCACGGCATGGCGCTCGAACACCGGGAACATCCGGCGCTGGTCGTCGGGCTTTAGGTGAAAGAAGCTGTTCCAGGCCAGGACGGCGTCGAATCGGCGGCCCAGGTCCAGCCAGCGCATGTCTGCGTGAATCCATTCGTTGCCTGGGGAATGTTCTTGGCAGATGGCGAGCATGCGCGGTGAAGAATCCACGCCAGTGACGGCCAGGCCGTTGTGTATCAGGTAGCGTGCGACAGGCTGACCAGAGCCGCAGCCGAGGTCGAGTACCTTTGCGTTCGGCGCGAGCATCGACTGGAAGCGCTCGATCCATTTGCTGTCTGTGAGGTGGTTGGCGCGTAGCGTGTTCCAGGTTGTCGCGTGACGGTCGTAGAGATCGATGATCTGGTCGGCGGATGGGTGATACGACATGGCGTGTGGCTCGAGGCGTTGGAGCTGACATCATCGGGGTTGGTGGGCAGTGCTGCAAGGAATGGAGAATGGGCTTGTGGGTGGCTTTGATTTCGGCTGCGACGGCTCTGGTGGGTTCATACGAATGTTCGCATAATGTATATTATGTTAAATTATGTGTTCCCACATGTTGTCACGACCGGCACCTCGGCGTTGTCATCGCTGGCCGATCCGTACCAGCTCCCGCATAAGTTCCTCATGTCCATGCAGATTCAAAACGCTCCGCTGGCTGCGCCCCCTTTTCCTGACCAACCCAAGGCTTGTGGCAGCAAAACTACTGGTAGCTTGGGGAGGTCTATCAAGCTCTGGGTGGCAACGTGTCTGCAGCTTAGACGCGTTGCCTACCCACACTACCCCATCATTTTCACATAGTGCTCCTCAAAGCCAGTTTTCACGAAGACCTGCTTGAAACGGTCAATGTAGTGAGCTGGCACGATCTCGCCGAAGTCGGTGAGGTTGATCGCGTCTGAGTGGGACTCTCGGTTGACGTAGCGATAGAGCGACCGGAACGCGGTGTCTTCTTCTGCCAGGGACTGGAGTGCCTCTGCGAGTGCTTCCTGGCGATGCACGAAGTTGAAGTAGTACTCCAGAATGTTGCGCATCATGTTGGGGATGACCGACGCCGAGGTGCGTCCTTCCTGCGCGTCCTTGATGGTCTGCCAGAACGATTGGTAGTCATTCTGTACGTCCGATGCCTTCATCGGCACGAATCCGCTGTACTGTGCCTTGGTGATCCTGAATAGAGAAAACTCATCCGCTTTCTTGAGGTGCTTGAGCATCTCGTGGAAGAAAAAGAGGTTGTGCGTGAGGATGAAGACTTGCTTGAAGCGATCCTTGGGATTCAGAACCCGTCGATAAATGAGCGAAGCAATGTCGTAGACGTAGTTGTGCGAAAGACTGGAAATTGGGTCGTCAATGACGATCACGCGGTTGCTCTTGAGCTTTCCACTTTTGGTGTCGAGTTCACCGTTGCAAACCTCTAGAAAATAAAGGAACGATATCAGCGTTTTCTCACCCTCGCTTAGCGTTTTGAATACTCCCTGCCCCGTACTCGGACGCACTAAGCGATACCTTGGCAGCTCACCTTCTTCGCGAACCACCTCGAAGCCCTTGAGCCCGAGCATATTGAGGGAGGTGTTGATGCTTTCGATCGCCTGTTGCCGTCTTGGGCAAACAGTTGGCAAAGAGCTGAGACGGCGCGCTCACGTCAGATCCCAGCTTGACGTTTTTTTATTGAAAAAATCAAATAAAAACAACAAGTTAATTATTTTTTCTTAAGTTGAGCTGACAGCGCCATGCTTCCCAAGCAACCCCCTAACGCTCAACGTCAACGCTTCCAACGCAAACGGCTTGGTCAGCACCGCCGTACACGGCTCCAGCTGCGCATTGTCCAAAACATCCGGTTGCGCGTACCCCGTCATGAACAACACCGCCAACCCCGGCCTGTTGCTACGCCCAGCGTCGGCCATTTGCTTACCGTCGATTCCACCCGGCAAGCCGATATCTGTCACCAGCAAATCAATACGAGTATCGGACCGAAGCAACTGAAGCCCCGCCTGGCTGTCAGCAGCCTCGATGACGACGTACCCGCAGCTTCCCAGTATCTCGCTGACGAACATACGAACGGACGGCTCGTCATCGACGACGAGCACGGTCTCCCCTGAGGAAATCAGCGGCGATTCGGCCAGCGGTTCAGTGTTGGCGGCCTCTGCAATTTGAGCAGCATGGCAAGGCAGTTGGAGATAGACACGGGTTCCACCGCCCTCCTCTGACTCGATCCTGGCCTGGCCGCCCGATTGCTTGGCAAAGCCGTAGATCATTGACAGCCCAAGCCCTGTACCCGCCCCCACGGGCTTGGTGGTGAAGAAGGGCTCGAACGCCTTGCTCAACACGTCCGAGCTCATGCCGACGCCATCATCGGTGACGCAAATGGTGAGGTAGCTGCCTGGCGCCAGTTCGGGATCCAGCGCCGGGCCTTTCTCCAGTGCCTGGTTGTAGGTCTTGATGGAAATAGTGCCGCCACCTTCCAATGCGTCGCGGGCGTTGATGCACAGGTTCAGCAAGGAATTTTCCACCTGCGCGGGGTCGACCAGGCACACGCTGGAGATTGCATCGAGCTCGACCTTAAGCCCGATCAACGGCCCCACCGTGCGGCGAATCAGCTCTTCCATGTCGCCGATCAGGGTGTTCACGTTCGTGTGTACCGGCAACAGTGTCTGGCGGCGGGAGAACGCCAGCAGTCGATGGGTCAGCGATGCCGCTCGTTGAGCCGCGCCGTGGGCCACCGACAGGTAGCGTTCGATGTCCGCGACTCGGCCCTGCTTCAAGCGCAGCCTGATCAGGTCCAGGCTTCCCGTGATACCTGCCAGCAGGTTATTGAAGTCGTGGGCGATTCCCCCTGTGAGTTGCCCAACGGCCTCCATTTTTTGCGATTGACGCAGCGCTGCCTGGGCGGCTTCGCGCTCAGCCACGGCTTCCGAAATGCGTGCTTCCAATGTCCGGTTGAGCTCAAGGAGTTCCGATTCAGCCTTTTTTCGCGCCGTGACATCGATGGAGGAACCGATCAGCCCGATGACCTCCCCTGCATCGTTGAGCATTGGCGCCTTCATCGACAGCCAGTAGGTCGCCGAGCCATCCGGCATATCGACGCGCTCTTCGATCTGCTCGGGCTTTGCGCCGCGCATGATGCGTTGGTCCGTTTCCATGACCTGGCGTGCTTGGTCTTTGTCCTCGAGAACCTCCAGGTCGGTTTTGCCCAGGTAGGCCTCGGGTGGCTTGCCGATCAACTGGGTGGCGCCATGGTTGGCGACCAGCAGCCGCCCTTCGAGGTCCTTGGCATAGGCGACGCCAGGCACCGCAGCGGTAAAGGTACGGAGCAAGGCTGACACCCTGTCGCGCTCTACCTCCGCAGAGCGGCGCGATTCAATGTCCATAAGGACGCCTGGGAAACGTACAGCCAAGCCTGCTTCGTCAAGTTCTGCTCGGCCGTTGGCCTCGACCCATCGGTAACTGCCATCGTGCTGCCGCACACGGTACTCGCAGCGGTAGGCACCGCCACGGGTCATGGCCTGCTGGATGTCGGCCGAGACCCGGTCGCGGTCGTCAGGGTGAATGGAGGAGAAGGCTTCCTCGATCGGGATGCCCGCCATGCACCTGTCTGCCGGCAGCCCAAAGGAGCGTGAGAATCGCTCATCGGCGGTGACGCGGTTGTCTGGAATGTCCCACACCCAGGTGCCGACGATGGCGCCAGCATCAAGTGCGAGTTGCAGGCGCTCGGAGGCCGTCGTGGGAAACGAAAGCTCGCGGTTGGAAGCGTCAGTCCTGTTTGGGGTACCCGGGACTTCGTGATCCATTGATTGCCTCTCTCTAACAGCCACAGCCGAACGCCAGCCTCGAAACCGCAGATAATAGCGGCTCCTCTGTGCGAACGGAGTGGTGAGGCATGGAAAGTCTTCTTTAGAACTTCCCTAAGCCCTGGAGAGCGGACAACTGGGTAATCAAACTTTGAAGTGCTCCATTAGGTTTTGTTGGTGATTGGCCAGCCGATTAAGGTCCTGGCTAACCTGCGCAGACTGATCCGCCTGCCCAGAAAGCGACTCTGTCACGTCCCGAATAGCTGCCACGTTGCGATTGATTTCCTCAGCCACGCTGCTCTGCTCTTCCGCAGCACTGGCAATCTGCATGTTCATATCGGTGATCACCGCGATGGCATCACCAATACGTCGCAGCGCCGCCACAGCCTGCTCCACTTTCGCGACACTGCCTTGAGCCTGGTTGTGGCTGCCATGCATCGACTCGACCACCTCGCGGGTATTGTCCTGCAAGCCTTCGATCACGCCGCGGATTTCCTCGACCGAATCCTGGGTGCGCCTGGCCAGGCTGCGAACCTCATCTGCCACCACGGCAAAACCGCGCCCGGCCTCGCCGGCGCGGGCCGCCTCGATGGCGGCGTTCAACGCCAGCAGGTTGGTCTGTTCGGAAACCGCTCGGATGACCTCCAGCACCGAGCCGATACGCTCACTGCTGTTGGCCAGCGTCTGGACCTGGGCCATCGCCGCGCTCATCTCGCTTGAAAGCTGCGAAATGGATTGGGTCGTGATGCCGATGACAGCCAGCCCATCGCGGGACGCCTGGTCGGCGTTGCGTGCTGCTTCGGCTGCCATCGCCGCACTGCGCGCGACGTCCTGTGCAGTTGCACTCATCTCGTTCGAAGCCGTGGCGACCTGCTCTATCTCCTGGAGCTGCTGGTGCATTCCCGAGCTGGTCTGGCTTGCGATGGCGGCCGCTTGGTTCGCGGTATTGCGGGCGTCCAGCACAGAACTTTTGATGTCCGCGAAGATAGGCTGAAGCTTATCGAGAAACCGGTTGAACCAACCCACGAGTTCTCTAAGTTCATCTTTGTAGCCATATTCAAGGCGCCGCGTCAGATCACCCTCTCCGGACGCAATATCCTTGAGCGCGCTCGAAACCCCAAGGATGGGTCGCGTCACGCCTCGGGCGGTCAGTGATATCAAGAGCAGCCCCAGGATCGATACACCCAAGCCGATCACAAGCTCCAGCCAAGCGCTTTCGGACTTGTGAGCATCCATCTCGGACTGCAACTCCCTGGCCGGCGCCAACAGAACGCTTGTCGGCATGTCCAGGATGATTGCCCAGGGTTTAGCACCCGGCATGGGCTCGAACGGCGCCACCACCTGTAGATCGCTTCCGGAATCACGTTTGGTGATACGCCCCTGGCTGAGCATGGTCTTTATATCTGCAGCCGCGTCAGGGTAGACATCGACCAACTTATCGCCCAGACGCGCGATGTTGCGGCTGTGCGCTGTAAGCAAGCCTGCCGGCGTAAGGATGCTGATCCCGCCTTTTCCCTCGAAAAGCCCTGCGCTGCCACTTACGGCCAGCTCTTGTAGCGTGCCGATGCGTATATCCATCCCAACTACGCCAAGCACTTTCCCGTCGTCAATTACCGGAAACGCAAGCGTTGTGATCAATGCTTTCTGCCCCGATGTTTCATCGAAGTAAGGTTCCAGCAGGCAGGGTTCTTGACGTTGAATCGGGCATTGGTACCAGGTGTTGTAAGGGCTCCCATCGAGCATGGGCGTCGTGTCGTTGATCACGGCTTCAGAAGGCGCCAGGCCGCTGACCTGACCATTTTGCAGGGCCCAATAAGCAGAGAAACGCCCTACTTCATTACTGGCCGAATCGGGTTTGCCTATGAAAGGCGCGTCGTCACCGATGGCGTTCGGCTCGGCAATCATGTAGATGCTCAGCAACTGAGGGCTTGCCTGAAAGGCCTCTTTTACCTGCTGATTCAGGGTAAGGCGCAGTACGCTAGCATCGGTTTTCAATTCCCGAGCCAACTTGAGCGTGGAAATAACCTGTCGAGTCAGGTTCGACCCATCCTTGTAAGACGACAGGAAATAACGCTGAATCATCAACGCCTGCGCCCTGCCCTCGCCCTCCAGGCGCTCTTGCGCAGAAGTCGCCAGCATTCGCGTACTGGTCTCTTTCACAAGTTCGGTAGAGACACTCATGCCATGCCGTGAAACGCCGATGAGGATGGCTACGGTCGCGAGTAAACAGAGGCCCGCAAGAAGTGTGGTTTTCCACTGAATCGACAGTCTGTTCACAAGCATGGCGGACATTCCTGAGTCGGGTTCTATCCCATGAGTGACTGGCATAGTCAGTCAAACCATGACCGCCCGCTTGACTGCTCGACACATTCTTGCCGTCAGCTGTCAAATCCTAAGGAATAAAGGTTTCGGTCCGTCCTCAGCATTTAGTCCGGCCTCACATCAGGAGGCCGGGTTCTATACCGCCTCGCGGCACACGCCATTAGCCGTGCGCACAACATCCGCCATCACCGCCAACGCGATCTCCGCAGGCGTTTTGCTGCCAAGCGCCAAGCCAATCGGGGCACTGATTCTCTGCAGCACCGTTGGGGACAGGCCACCTATTCGGGTGAGTCGCTCCCGGCGCTTCTCGCTCGTTCGCCGAGACCCCATGGCGCCGATATAGAAGGCCTCACTGCGAACAGCCTCCATCATCGTCAGGTCATCGATGCGTGGATCGTGGGTCAAGGCAACTACCGCTGTGGCCCTGTGGCAACCTCCGGACTCGATGAACCTTGCAGGCAACTGGGGTACCCATTGCACTTGTGGCCAACGACTTTGCGCGTCCGACAACAACTCCCCCCGCGGATCGCAGACCACCACTTCGTAGCCCAACATCAACCCGAGATCGATACAGTGTTCAGCAACGGGTGAAAGCCCTGCGACCAATAAGCGTCGACTGGGGCCGACCCGAATCTGAATACTTTCATCCTGCACCCACACTCGACCTTGCGTACCTGGGTCATCGATCAGCGTATGCAGACCACTGGGCACGCTCACCTGTCGAACCCAACACCGCTGCCCTCCCAGCGCGGCAGCCATTGCGTTGAAATGCGCGATGGACGATTCGCTTGGGGCGATGCGCTCAACCAGCACGTCCAGAACGCCGCCGCACGGCAGCGCGAGGGTGGGCGCCAACCCTCCCTCACCGTATCGAACCACTTCAGCGGCGGCGGTGAACTGGCCGGCCTGCAAGCGCTCAAGAAAGTCGTCCTCGACGCACCCTCCCGATAAAGACCCCACACTCAGCCCGCTTGCAGTCGCGACCAACATCGACCCGGGCTCTCGCGGTGCCGAACCATAGGTGCTCAGCACCGTGCAGAGCCAAATCGGTGCCCCGGTGCCAAGCCATTGCAACGCTTGATCTATCACCTGACGATCAAGGTGCTTCATGTCGGAATGCCGTCCATGAGCTTGTCCAAAGTAATGGGAAGCTCTCTGACACGTTTACCCGTGGCATGGAACACCGCATTGGCAACCGCAGCAGCCAGGCCCGTTGCACCGATCTCGCCAATCCCGCGGGCGCCGAACTCATTGAGGCGATAATCCGGGTAGTCGAGCAGGATAACGTCGACTTCAGGCATGTCGGCGTGTACCGGCACCGCATACTCGGCGTAGTTATTGTTGGTCGGTATGCCCGTGTGATGGTCGTAGTCCGTGGCTTCGAACAACGACATGCCTATCGCCATGACGATTGCCCCCTCGACCTGATTACGCGCGGTGAGTGGGTTGATGGCACGGCCTGCGTCAATGGCGCTGACCACGCGCGAGACGCGAAGGCGCGAGATGCCTGGGTCCCAGCGAACCTCGACGAAATGCGCGCCGAATGATCGGTAGGAAAACCGGGTAGTGTCAGCCGTGCCGGCACTTGCCTCTCCCTGCGCTTGGGCAAGGCGTTGCTGCTTCAACACCTGCGCAAAACCTACGCGCTGGTCGCCATGGATAAGCAAGCCGTCTTTCACTTGAATATCCTTGGGCGCCACGCCGGGGAATTGCCCCTTCGGTGAGCTGGCGATCGCCTTGAGTCGCTCCAACGCTGCTCGGGTGGCTTCAGCCACCGCGGGCATCGCACTTGCCGTGACCCAGGAACCCCCGGACAACGGGCCGGCCGGCAATGACGAGCTGCCCAGTTCGACGTTGATCTGCTCGATCGGCAGGCCCGTCACCTGCGCAACGGCTTGCGCCAGGATCGTGTAGGTTCCCGTGCCAATGTCCTGCAAGCCGCATTGAACGAGCACTGTACCGTCTGAACGGAAGGTGGCCCTGGCATCGCAGGGCAAGCGATAGGCCTCCCAATTGCAGGCACCGATGCCATACCCGATGATCTCATCGCCATCGCGCATGGAGCCGATCCCGGGCTTACGCCCTGCCCAACCAAAGCGTTCAGCTCCGACTTTCAGGGCCTCGGGCAAGTGATTGCTCGACCATGGCAGGTTGATGCTTTCATCCAGGGTCGCGATGTTCATCTGCCGAAATGCCAGAGGATCGATATTGCAGGCCAGTGCCAGCTCATCAACCGCCGACTCCAGTGCAAAAAGCCCGGGTGCCGCACCGGGCGCACGCATCGAGGTGGGCGCACCACGGTTAACACCGGCAGTCTGGTGAGTGACGCTCACATTCGGGCAACTGTAGAGGCTCTGGGTGACGCCACCACATTGTTCCAGATAGGGGTCGTGCATCGAGGTGCTGTTGCTCGACTCATGCCGGATCGAGGTCAGGCGCCCGTTGCCGTCTGCCGCCAGGCGAATGCGTTGGCGGGTTTCGGGGCGATGCCCCACTGCCGTGAACATTTGCGCCCGCGGCAAAACGAACTGCACGGGCCGGGACACCGCTTTTGCCGCAGCGCAGGCGGCGATCGAGTGGGGCCATGGGAAAAGCTTGCTACCGAACCCGGAACCAATGAACGGCGCTCGAACCTCGACGCGATCTGGCGGCAGGTCGAACACTGCCGCCAGCACGTTGCGATGGGTGATCACGCCCTGCGTGGATTCATATACGTATAGCCGACCGTTATCCCACCATGCGGTTGTGGCATGCATCTCCATGGGGTTGTGCGTCTCTACCGGCGTTCGGTAAACCACGTCGACCTTTTGCAGCGCACCCTCGAAAGCAGATTCAGCGTTGCCACGATGATGGTTACTGCCACCATCGACAGCCAAGCCCTTCGCGATCGATTCCTCCAGGCTTTTTATCGCCGGGGCTTCGCTGTACTTCACCTTGATTCGAAGCGCAGCCGCCCTCGCCTGCTCGAAGGTGTTGGCAACCACCAGCGCAACGAACTGCCCGAAATAGCTGACTTTGTTGTCCTCGAAGGGCAAGCGCTGCTCATCCACTTTCGTCGTGCCGCGGACATCGTTGAAACTGAACAAGCTGGGCGATTGATGCAGGCTCGCCATGTTCCCATGGTGGATGACCGTCAATACGCCTGGCATGCGCAGCGCTTGCGCTTCATTGATGTGCTCGACGGTGCCGCAGGCGATGGTGCTGTAGACGCCATAGGCGTAGACCAGGTTATCTACCGGATAGTCCGCCGCGTACTTCGCGTTGCCCGTGACCTTATGGCGGCCTTCGATACGCCGCTGACTGCGGCCAATGATCGATTCAGTCATGTCGTCTCTCCATCACGCCAAGGCGTTGCGCAAGCTGCGCACAATGGCCTGCTGACCCAGTGGGATTTTGTAGGCGTTCTGCGAATAGGGCTGTGCATTGGCGAACGCCGCTTGTGCAGCGCGTGCGAATAGCGCTTGCGAGGGGGCATTGCCAACCAGCGCCTGCTCGGTTTCGAGCGCACGCCAAGGTTTGGTGGCCACCCCTCCCAACGCCACCCGCGCCTGGCGGATCACGCCCCCGGAAACGGAAACGATGACAGCACTCGACGCTAGCGCGAACTGATAGGAATGCCTGTCGCGCAGCTTCAGGTAATAACTGCGACTACCAGGTATCGGCGCATCCAGGGTGACATGCGTGATGAGCTCGTTGGCTGCCAAGGCATGTTCGACCCAGGGCGTATTGCCTGGCAGTAGATGAAAATCGGCGAGCGGGATCTCCCGGCTCCCCTTCGGCCCCTGTACGGTCACCGCCCCGCCAATGGCCAGCATCGCTACGCACATGTCTGAAGGGTGGGTTGCGATGCACTGCTCGCTTGTGCCTAGGACGGCATGAACACTGCGGTTATGTCCTTCTATGGCGGAGCACCCAGAACCGGGTTCGCGTTTGTTGCAGGGCGAGAAGTTGTCCCTGAAATACCCGCAACGCACGCGCTGCATGATGTTGCCGCCTGTTGTCGCCTTGTTGCGCAGCGCCGTGCTTGCGCCAGCGAGGATGGCTTGACTGAGTGCGGGGTAGTGCTCTTTTACCAGGGGATGGTGCGCAAGGTCGGTATTGGTCACCAGCGTGCCGATGCGTAGCCTGCCGTCGCTCATGCGTTCTACGTTGGTCAATGGCAGGCGATTGATATCGGTCAGCAGCGCCGGCTGCATGACGTCCAGCTTCACCAGGTCGAGCAGCGTCGTGCCGCCGGCCAGAAAACTGCGGGGTGTGCCTGGATCCTTGATGGCCTGCGCCAAGGTGTCCGCGCGGCTGTAGTCGAAAGTTCGCATCGCTTCAGGCTCCCATCTTCGGGCGCGCAGCCTGGATAGCCGCAACGATGTTCTTGTATGCCCCGCAGCGGCAGATATTTCCGCTCATCGCCTCTCGCACGCTGGCATCGTCCGCCGGAATATTCGGGTTCTTGATGACGGAGTAGGCACACATGATCTGACCGCTGGTGCAGTAGCCGCATTGGTAGGCGTCGTGTTCCCAGAATGCCTCTTGCAGCGGGTGGAGCTGGTCGCCCTGAGCGAGGCCTTCGACGGTCAGAATCTCATCACCATCATGCTGAACGGCGATGGAAAGGCATGAGTTGATGGACTTGCCGTTGACCACCAGCGTGCAAGCACCACACTGGCCGTGGTCACACCCCTTCTTGGTGCCGGTCAATTGCAGCCTGTCACGCAGCACATCCAGCAGCACCGCATTCACGGGGACGTTTAGCTGGTGACGCTTACCGTTGACGTTCAGTACGATGCGACGCTCGCCCGCCTTGGGCGCCGTGTCATCCACGATGGCGGTCGCGCTCGCCGCTCCAGGTAGCCAGGTTGAAACCGTTGCGGCAGCTACGCCTGAAACACCGAACTTCAAGAAATTGCGGCGTGAAGGTTTCATCACGGCATCCGTGCCATGGGGTTCACTGATGGGGTGTTCGGATCCACTTTTATCATGTGACATGGTTCTGGATTCCTATGCTAAATCACGGTAATCGCAAGGCTTTATCAACCGATGAAGTCTATTTCAGTCGGTCGCGCAGCATTGCTGAGTGGTGGTTGATAGCGTCTGAAAAGAAATTCAGGAATCCAGCGATTTCCAGCTTGATAGCCGCTCAAGGCCGCGCATTGCAACGGTTTGAGACACCCGTTGCACAGTGGAGCCTTTTCCATGGAGGCGTTAAGGGAAATATCTTGAAATAGACCATGCGGGTGTTGCGAGGGGAAACGCCTAGAACTCCACCTTGCCCCGCCCCGCCTTGACGGTGCTGCGCTTGGCTTTTCCTTCCAGGCGGCGGGTCTTCGAACCGAGGGTCGGCTTGGTGGGGCGGCGTTTCTTCTCGGTTTTGCCGGCAGCGATGATCAACTCGGTAAGCCGCGCCAGTGCATCAGCGCGGTTCTGCTCCTGGGTGCGGTACTGCTGGGCCTTGATGATCAACACGCCGTCGCCGGTGATGCGGCTGTCACGCAGCGCCAGCAGCCGCTCCTTGTAAAACTCCGGCAGCGATGAGGCGCGGATGTCGAAGCGCAGGTGCACGGCGCTGGACACCTTGTTGACATTCTGCCCACCCGCGCCTTGCGCGCGGATGTAGGTCAGTTCGATGTCGGCATCTGGCAGATGCACGTTATTGGAAATGGTCAGCATGGCATGGCCCTGGTGATGGCCACCCATTATCGCAGCCTTCGCCATTGGCCTACAGAACAAAACACCGAGCACACTGATCGCGACGCTCTCACTGCGTGCGAACGTGCACATGCTCCGGCACCCAAGCCCCCCTTACCGGAACATGCTCGAACGCCGTGTCGACAACCCGAAGCTCAGCATCCTTCGGCGTGTTATCCCCCTCCCCCTGAATGCTGACGATATCCTGCGGACACGCCGAAAACGCCACGAAACAGTCCATCTCTGCCCGCAAGGTAATGTAGTCCCCAGGCCGGGTAACCGTCGGCAACGTGCGCAAGTGGATGTTGTCCGGCTCAACCCGAATGTTCATGAAGATATTGAACGACGCCAAGTTGCGCCGCGGCGGCGTGACCCCCAGCTCCAGCATCCCCTCGAACAGGTTGTCCGAGCAGTTGCGGTGATAGTGCGTACAGCCCAGCAACTCATAACGACGACGGTCACAGGCTGCCATGAAGGTGTCATGCACCCCTGGCGAGGTGTCTTCGACCAGCGTCAGGATCGGGTGCCGCTCGCTGGTGACGAAGCTGTCCCCCACCACCGGGTTCAGATGCTGGTTGTAGACCCGGGTCGCCTCCATGCACATGTACTCGTTCAGGTCGTAGGCGTTCCAGGCCCAGCAGTCGACGACCTGGGTGCCATGGGTGTTGACCACCTGGACCGACTGGCCCGCACGCAGGCGCACGGCCTTGCCGTGTCCGGCAGGGATGATCAGGGATGTAGCGGTAGATTCGGACATGCTGAAACTCACAAATTGGGGGCAAGACGGTGTCGGGTCAGGCGCCGCTCCAGCGCCCTCGCCGCCCCGTCGATTACCAGGGTCAGAAGCCAGTAGCACAGGGCTACGGCCAGGTAGATTTCCAGCGGCGCATAACTTTGCGAAATCGCCTGCTTGGCGGCGTACATGAACTCCTCGACCGCGATCACCGACAGCAATGCGGTGTCCTTGAGCAGGCCGATGAACAGCCCGGTAGCGGGCGGCAAGGCAATCGGCAGTGCTTGCGGCAATAGCACATGGCGCAACATGCGCCAGCGCGACATGCCCAGGGCGCGACAGGCTTCGGACTGGCCATGGGCAATGGCGCCGAAGGCCGCGCGCAGCACTTCGCCCAGGTAAGGGCCGTAGTACAGGGTCAATGCGCTCACACCGACCGCTTGCGACGACAGGGTCAGGCCGTAATCGGGCAGCACGAAGAACAGCACGTACAGCAGCACCAGCAAGGGCAAGCCGAGGATGAAGTCGGTGTAGGCCTTGGCCAGTCGGCACAGCCAGTTACTGCTGCCACTCAGGCGAATCCACGCCAGCACGCTGCCGAACAGCAGTGCGGTCAAGCCGGCGAGCGCCGCCAGCCACAACGTTTGTAGCAACCCCTGCAACAACCCGGGGGCGTATTCGGTGATGACTGACATATCCATCAGTACCCCCTCCCCCGCATCAGGCGCGCTTCCAGGCGGCGCACGTAGAACAGGATCGGCCAGCACACCAGCAGATAACCAAGGACTACCAGCACCATCACCGGCGTGCCTTCATAGGTGCGCGCCACGATCAGCTGACCGGCATAGGTCATCTCAGTGACCGCAATCACCGAGGCCAGGGGCGTGGTTTTCAGCACCAGGGTGAACTCGTTGACCAGTGCCGGCAGGCTGGCGCGCAGGGCTTGCGGGGCAAGCACATGACGCCAGCATTCAAAGCGTGACATCCCTAGCGCCGCCGAGGCCTCGCTTTGCCCGCTGGCCAATGCCCGGTAGCTGCCACGCAGGATTTCCGCCACATAAGCTGCGCTGTTCAGGCCCAGGGCAAGCACCGCGGCCAGCATGGGCTTGCCGCCCAAGCCGATCAGCGGAAGCGAGAAGAACAGCAGGAACAACTGCAGAATCGACGGCGTGCCGCGCATCAGGCTCACGTACAACCCGCCCAGCCCACGCAGCAGGCGGTGGGGCCGTTCACGCACCCACCACACCACGTGGCCAAACAGAAAACTCACCAGCGCGGCAGCCAGGGTCAACTGCACTGTGACCAGCAAGCCGCTGGCGAGCTGCGGCACCGCGCTGAGCATCTGGCCAAGGAAGGTCATGGCTGGGCGACGAAGCTGTCGAGGTCTTCGGCGACCGACAGCGCAACCGCAGCCGGGCGGTCGTTGCCCTCCACGCCCGTGCAGCAGGTCGACACCACGAACAGCATGTCCTGCACCACGCGGCAAGTGATCTTGTCCCCCGCCTTCACCCTGTTGGGCTGCGGCGTGATGCTGCCATCGCGCGCCAGCTCCACATGCATGAACAGGTTCACCGGGTCTGGCAGCTTGGGCTGCTGGCGACCCAGGCGCTGCAATTCGGCTTGCAAGGCTTCGACGCAGCCGATGCCGTCATAGCCCTTGCTGCGCAGGTACGCAGTGGTGGAGGCTGGCAGCAACAGGTCGTGCTTGCCGATGCTGTCCTTGCCCAGCACCATCACCGGCCGACGTCGGTTGTTGACCAGGCGCATGCCGGAGCCCAGCACATACGAGTTGCTGAAGACCCGGGTGTGGTGCACCGACAGGTGAATCATCGGGTCGGCGTCGCTGAAGCCGAACAGGCTGGCAACCGCGCCCTCCTCCAAGGCCTCGATGCGCAGCAACTGGCCGCGACGCACGGCGATGGAACCTGCCGTGCCCGCAGGTACGACCGTGGTTTGTGCTGGCAGTGGCGAGCGGTCCGCCACGTTTTCTTTCATCAACAGCATGGTTTTTCCTCAAGCCGCTACAGGCGGTTCGTCACTGACGAGAATGTCGATGGGGGTCACCTGCAGGCCGTTGCCCGGGATGATGTCCTGGGGGCAGGACGACACGGCGCAGACCAGGTCCTTCAGCACCTTGAACACCACATGGTCGCCCGCCTGGCTGGTGGGGTCGGTGACCTGCATGCGCCCGTCGGCGGTGACGGGGCCGTTCTGGAACAGGTTGAAAGGCTCGGGCACGTTGATGTCCAGCACGCCGTAGGCCGCCAGGCCTTCATGCATGTTGTCCAGGCAATTGCGGTGGCCATCCACGCCGAAGTCGACGCTGAAACGGCTGGAGTCGCAGGCCGGCACGTTGGCATCGTGCACGCCGACGGTGTCGGCGATCACTTGCAGCAGCGGCTCGTCGGCGTTGGAGTACAGGCAGTCGCCCACCTGGAAGAACAGCGACCCCAGGCGCCGCCGGGTATGGGCCGGCGACAGGTAGCGCTGCAGGTCGTCGACCTGCATGGCGACGAAATCCGCGGCCTGCTGCCCGTTGCTGTCGACCACTTTCAGGTACTGGCCGGCACGCACTTCGAAGGTACGACCATGGCCGGCAGGCACATGGACGTGTTGATGATTGCAGGGCATGGCAGGTCTCACTTGCTGGGAATGAAATCGCGGGTCGGCAACTCGAAGGTCACGCCGAGGTACTGCTGTTGCAGCTTTTGCAGCTCGCCAGTGCTGGCCAGGTGGGCGATCTGGTCGCTGATCACTTTGTTCAGGCGCTCATCGCCCTTGCGGGTCGCCCAGCTGATCCATTGGCTATCGCCCAGCTCGCCCGCCTGGCGAAGCTTGTCCGGGTGTTGCTTGAGTAGCGCGCCCACCACGGTGATGTCGTCGAAGACGAAGTCGGCGCGGCGCGTCATCAATGCCGACAAGGTCTGGTCGATGCTGTCCACGCCAATCAGCTTGATCGGGGCCAGGTTCTTGGCCTTCAGCTGGGTGTTGAACTGCTTGAGCAGTTGCTCGGGGGCGGTGGTGGTCTTGACTGCGGCGGTCAGCCCCGACAGCGCTTCGACGCTGATCGGCTGGCTGGACAGTGCGGCGTTATCGGCGCGGGTCAGCACGGCGTTGACGGTCTTGCCGAAGGGAATGGTGAACAAGACCTTGTCTGCACGCTCGGCAGTGACGTTCAGCGACGAGCCTTCGGCATCGACGGAGCCGGCGATCAGCGCGGGAATGATGCCGCTGAACGCCATCTTCTGGTACTCCAGCGTGACACCCAGGTCGGTCGCGACCCGCTTCATGATTTCAGGGGTATAGCCGACGATATTGCCCTTGTCGTCGGTGTACTCGTAAGGCGCGAAGGTTGGGTCGATCGCCACCACCATCTTGCCTTTGGCCTTGATGTCATCGAGCGTATCGGCGCTGACAGCGCAGGAGAAAGCCAGCCCCAGGGTCAGGGCGGTCAACGGTAAGGCGAAGCGGGAAAACAGTGGCTTCATGGAGATAACCTCGTGGGAAAGTGGCCAGAGGGATATCGCAGAAACCATGCCAGCTTAGTAGCGCGGTGATGTCAGGGCCAAAAAAGCCTTTAGGAACATTGGTTTCACTAGAAAAATACAAGAAACATATGTTTCACGGTCAGTCAAAGTTACAGCCGCTCCGTGCCTCATTGCGGAGCACCGCTGCATGATTCTGGGGCGTTAGTCCGTGGTCACAAGCTCGTCGAGCTGCTGGTGTAGCAGCTCTACTCTTTCCAGGTGCGAGGCCTTGCGGCCAGTCAGTTCCTTCCCGACCAGCGAGCACAACAGGTTGGTGACGGCAGCCACGCTGGCGTTGCTGTCGAACATCAAGGTGCTTTCGGTGTGGCAGCGAATCACCCAGCGCGCCAAGCGTGCCGGGCTGCCTGCCAGCACATCGGCCAGGTACAGCATCGGCACACCCAGCCCGGACATCGCCGACATCGTGGCTTCAAGCTCGGGCATGCGCCGACGCAGGCCGATGCAGATGGCGACATCGCGCTCATCCAGCGAGGCCAGGTACTCCGCCAGGCTGTCACCTGGCGCGGGCAGCAGCAGGATGTCATCGCGCACCTGGATCAGGTTGCTGCGAAACAGATGGGCGATGGTCTGGCTGTGCCGGAACCCGATGATCACCACCCGCCTGGCCGACGCGATGGCGTGGGCGATCTCCAGCAACTCAGCGCGGTCCAGGGAGCTGTAGGTCTGGTGCACGTTGGCGATCTCTTGATCCCTATGGTGCTGGATCAAGTCCTCCAGGGAGTCTTCGCGGCTGCCCCGGTCCTGGAGATAAAGCGGCGAGCCACCGCTGCGGGCGTCGCGCGCCTCGCGCCGGGCTTCTTCGTAAGCGGCGTAGCCCAGGGTGCGAAAGAACCGCGTGGTGGTGGCCTTGGACACCCCGGCGCTGGTGGCCAGCTCCGTTGCGGTCTGCATCGCCAGTTGCCCCGGCGATGCGAGGATGACGTCGGCAAGCTTCTGCTCGACGGCAGACATCACCTCGTAGCGGGCCTTGATCCGACTTTGCAGCGAGGCGGGTTGGGCTTTCGCAGGCGTGGTCGCGGAAGGTGGCATCGGGGGCATCCTTGGTGTGGTCGGTTCAGGCCGCATCTTACCCTGCAAGTGGCCGCGGTTTTGAAGCAGGCCTGCGGCCCTCAGGACTGAGGTTCGACCTCAACGGCCGTCACCACGTAGGCCTGGCGATCAGCCAGGGTCTGCACCACGGACAGGTAATGCAGGAAATGCGGCGTTTGCCGGTGCGCTGCAATTGCCGCTTCATCGGTATACAGCTCATCCAGCACAAAGCGCCCGGGTGTACTTGGGTCTTGCCAGATATCCCAACGCAGGTTTCCAGGTTCGCTGCGGCAGGGCTTGACCATGCCCCGCAACAAGTCCTCCAGTGCCTGCGCGTTTCCAGGCTTCGCTGTCAGCACGGCCATGATCTTGGTCGGTTCACTCACGTTCAGCACTCCCTCTCGTGGATTGAGCCCTGAAGCATCTACCAAGATTTCCCCGCTGGGAAGTAAGTGCAGGTGAAAGACTTCATGCTGGAATGGCTTTGAACCTGTTCGGGGTCATTGCGCGCCCTGCGGCAGGCGGCGGAAGAAAACGGTGACCTGGCCGAGATCCACCCCCAGCTTGCTCATCTGCGTGCGGCTGATCAGGGTGTCGTCATCCATCAGGTACATCCAGTCGTCCATATCGACCTCCCAGTTCCGCCCGTCTACCGGTAGGTCCAAGCGGTATTGCCATCGCAGCGTGTTACCCGCCTGTTCGCCGCGGGCTTCGCCGATCACATCGCCCGCAGTACCTCGCCAGCGGCCCTGACCATCGGGTACCAGGGTCCAGGTGCGCCGCTGCTTTGAGCCGTCGCTGTAGAGGAAATGCTCGTCAAGAATGAGCCGCTCCCCTTCCCTGTAGCTGTCGATGCGCACATGGAAGCGCTTGACCACCTCACCGGAGCGTTTCTGGAAGATGCCCCACGCCTGCACCGGCCCCGAGAAGAACGCCGCCAGGTCCAAGCGTGGCTGCTCGCCGGCATAGCGTTCGACTTTGACATTCCCGCAACTGGCCAGAACCAGGCAGGTGGCCAGCAATAGCGCTTTGTACATGCTTGAGCTCCTGCGCAGCGGCGAGGTAAAAGTTATACAAAACTAGATTGATGTATAGCATAGCGAGTACGCCTTGCTTGGAAGCAGCAGCTGCCAGGGAGAACCTCCCATGGCCGCGCGATTGCCTGGTGGCGCGCTGGCCTCAATACCTGCCCTGGATGCTCGAAACCACCTGCATCGTCGCCGCTTCAAGCGTGCCTTCATTGCGGCACAGCACCCACCCTTGCTCCTCGACCGTCCGTTCGAACGCCTCGGTACACGCCACATGCTCGTCCAGCCCCAGCATCACCGTGCTGCTCAACCCACGCGAACGCGCCGCTGCCCTGCCCCAGGAAATTTCAGGCGCGGTCAGCACCGCGACATGTAGGTCGGGCACGCGTACGTCCCGTTCGAGGTTCAGCTCAAGAATCTGCGCAAACGGCACCAGTCGGCGAAACGCGGCATCGGAGGGGTACCAGCGATCGATCAGGATGATGCTGTCCGCTGGCTGGCGGGGCAGCACATGTCGGGAAATCCAGGCGCGACTGTCTGCGAAGCGCTGGCAAATTTTCAGCTCCAGTTCCTGGCAAGGATGCCTGGCAAACTGGTTCACCAGCGCCATGGTTTCGGCTCGGTAGGGGTCACTCTTCTTTTCACAGAGGCGGATCACTTTCCTGTTCTGTGCCCTGAGCGCTTGGGTGACGGACTCCAGCAGCGTGGTCTTGCCGGTGCCTTTGGGGCCGTCCAGGGAAACGAACAGCGCGCGTTTCATACTTCACACAACGATTGAATTCCTTCATGACAGACAAGGCTACAGGCAGTAGAACTCGCTGAGCTCTGCCACGACCTGCCGTTGGGCATTGTACAGCCTCGCCTCCGGTGACAACGCCATCGAGCGGGCCTCGAGCACATAGCGCTGGCCGGCCTGGAAATCGGCGTAGTCGAGGGTCAGGTAGCACTGGCGCACGGTGGTGCCCATCATACCCAGCCCTACCCCTGCGTTGACTTCGTAGTCGAACCGCACGATCAGTTCATGCCTGCCGGGCGAGACCTGGAAGAAGCGGCCGTCGTCCAGGCGTTGCTTGTCCAAGCGCTCGGCCAGCAGGACCCGGTCGTTAGGGAATGGCAGCGTGAGGTCGACCCAGGCCATCTGCGGATTGGCAGCAGGCATGGGGGTTTGGCAACCTGGGAGGGCGATCACCAGAAGAAGCGGTAGCAGCCGGCGCATGGACGTGTTCCTGGTAGGGGCTGGAACAAGGATAACGCGACAACCCCGGCTCAGCGATCACGTCTTGAACCGCCAAGCACCAACAGCACGCACAACCCCAGCGCCACCAGCGCAAAGGCAGCCGGCGCCCAGCCAATCGCCTGGTCGCCCCAGCGATCCATGGACCAGCCCCCAGAGAACGCACCGATAGCGATTCCCAGGTTGGCGCAGGCCAGGTTCATCGTCATGGCGAACGCCGAAGAGCGGCCTCCGACCAAGGTGACCCGAACCTGGCTCAGCGTCACGCCTGCGGTGTGGGCCATGCTCCAGACGCCCATCAGTACAACGACCACGGGCCACAGGCCGGCAAATGCATCGGCAGCGTTCACCGAGACCGCCAGTGCGAGCGCCGTGACCGCAGTGGCGAGCGTGGGCGCGCGGTCCACCACACGGGCGGCGACGCTGTTGCCGAACAGGCCGCCGACACTGAACAGCAACAGCGCCAGTGCCACCTCGCGACTGGAAAGCTGCAATCCCCTTTCCAGCCAGGCGGCGAGAAAGGTGTAAGCCGCGAACATCGCCGCGAACAACACGACCGACAACAGCAGGTGCAGCAGGAAAACCGGCTGGCGCAGCAGTTGAAGTTGCTCGCCCACGCTCGGCGGGTTGTCCAGGCGGATATCGGGGAAGTACAGCCAGGTCATCGCCGCGCTCGCCAGCGATGCCACCGTCAGCACGGCGAATGGCATGCGCCAGTCGCCCCATTGCGCCACCACCACGCCCATCGGCAACGCCAGCAGCACCCCCAGGACGAAACCGATATTGGCATTGGCCAATGCGTTTCCTTTTCGTCCCGGCAGGGCCAGCGCGGTCACTACCGCCGCACTCACGCTGACAAAGGCAGGCAGTGCTGCGCCTTGGGCGAAACGGGCCACCAGCAGCCAGTCGAAACGCGTTGCCCAGGCCATCACGCCGTTACCCAGTGCGAACAACAACAAGGTTGCGACCAGCACCTGGCGCGGCGGCCATCGGCTCGCCAGCAGCGTGAGCCCTGGTCCGAGAGTCGCAGCCGACAGGGCGAACAGGCTGGTGAGGCGCCCCGCCTCTGCCAGCGAAAGCGCGAACTGCGCCGCAACCATGGGCAGCAGCCCCACAACAATGAATTCGCTGGCCACGACCAGGGTGATAGCAGGCGCCAGCAACCACAGTATTTTCCTGAGACCCGCTTCAGCCCCGATCGTGGAAGTGGTCATGCGTTGGCACCGCCGTCGATGGTCAGGCCCGCACCATTGATGGAGCGGGCCTCATCGCGCGCAACGAACGCCACCAGCGCCGCCACATCTGCCGCACTGCCGTAGCGTTGGATCGCCATGCGTCCGAGCTGGGCCTCGGCGCGCGGGCCATCGGCGGGGTTCATGTCGGTGTCGGTAGAGCCTGGGTGCACCACGTTGACGGTGATTCCCCGTGGGCCAAGGTCGCGGGCCAGGCCTTTGGTCCAGCCGATCAGCGCGGCCTTGCTCATCGAGTACAGGCTCAACCCCGCCTCAGGCACACGCTCGGCGAGGTTGCTGCCGGTGGAAATGATTCGTCCGCCCTCGGGCAGGTACTGCAACGCCGCCTGCGAGGCCAGCAGCACTGCCCTGACGTTGACCGACAGAGTGTCGTCGATGTCTTGCAGGCTCATCTGCTCGACCGGGCCGCCGCGAATGATCCCGGCGTTGTTGACCAGAATGTCCAGCCCGCCCAGCTCGCTCGCTGCACGGTCCACGGCCTGCCTGATGGACTCCGGTGATGTCGCCTCCATGCGAATCGCCGTGGCATTGCGCCCCAACGCCTGGATCTCGTCGACGATAGCCTGGGCGGCGTCGATCGAACGTTCATAACCCAGCGCAACATCGGCGCCGTCCTGTGCAAGACGACGGGCGATGGCGGCGCCGATACCTCGGCTGGCTCCGGTGACGAAAGCGCGCTTACCTTGAAGTGGCAACATGGTGGTTCCTCGGTTTATGTGTCGGTCGGTACAAAATATGAGCGACACTCACGCAACGTCAACCGAGGCGGAAACGGTGAACTCCGGAAAACATCGAAAAAATGGCTGGAGCCCGCATTGCCAGGCGCCTTTCGACAGCGTCAAACAGTGCTTTTCACGCGCTTGGGATAATCTGGGTCGCAACAGCCTGCTAGATTCCTGCGGCGCTTTTATAAGCGTGTTGTTGGCAACAGAGCGCAGCGGTGAACGATACTTGCATGGCTATCTGCCCCATACTTCTCGCCACCCCAATGCCTCGAAGGGCCTCGTATGAACCGCAACGAATTGCGCCGTATCGACCTGAACCTGCTGGTGATCTTCGAAACCCTGATGTTCGAGCGCAACCTCACCCGCGCCGCAGAAAAGCTGTTCCTCGGCCAGCCCGCCGTCAGCTCTGCACTGGGCCGCCTGCGCGACTTGTTCGACGACCCGCTGCTGGTGCGCAACGGCCGGGGCTTCGAGCCGACCCTGCGGGCCATGGCGATCCTGCGCGAGCTGCAACCGGCGATGGACACCATCTCCAGCGCCGTCAGCCGCGCCCGTGACTTCGACCCGGCCACCAACCGCGACACCTTCCGCATCGGCCTTTCGGATGACGCCGAGTTCGGCCTGTTCCCCGCGTTGCTCAAACAGATCCTCGAAGAAGCCCCCGATGTGGTCATCGTGGTTCGCCGGGTGAACTTCCTGCTGCTACCGGGGATGCTGGCGTCTGGAGAGATTTCCGTGGGTATCAGCTACACCACCGACCTCCCCGCCAATGCCAAGCGACGCAAGCTGCGCGACATGACGGTCAAGGTCTTGCGCGGCGACAAACGTCCCGACCCCTTGAGCCTTGATGACTTCAGCGAGCGGCCCCATGCGCTGGTGTCGTTCTCGGGCGATCTGTGCGGCAACATCGACAACGACCTGGCCCGCGTGGGCCGCAGCCGTCGAGTGATGTTGGCGGTGCCCCAGTTCAGTGGCTTGCGCTCGATCCTGCCGGGTACCGAAATGCTCGCCTGCGTCCCGGACTACGCCGCCGCTGCACTGATCGACGGCAGCCCGCTGCGGGCGGAAGACCCACCCTTCCCCATCGCCACCTCGGAGCTGTCGATGGTCTGGGGTGAGGTCACCGACAACGACCCCGCCGAGCGCTGGTTGCGCTGCAAGATCATCGAGCACATGGGCGCTAGCAGTTGACGTCGCACGCCGTATCGGCGTCGGTGAGGTAGATCGACAGGTCGGTCATCGGCGGCATGGCGGGAATGTCGAAATACATCTGCACCAGCCAACCGCGGTGATAAGTGCCGTGGTTGACCACATGCAGCAGCATCGCGCCGGCGCTCATGCTGGCGCGCTTGCCGGAGACGTAGGTGAAGTCGATCGAGCGCTCAAGCGAAGCTTCTGTCTGCTCGGCGCCCCACTCCACGAACCACTCGCTCACCTCTCGCTGGGCGGCTCGCAAGGCGTCCAGTTGCGGATAAGGCATGGCCTGACGCGAGGTGAAACCGTGCTCGCGGCCCTCCAGATGCGCTTGCCAGATGCAGTCGACCACATACATGTGGTTGAGCGTGGCGATCATGGTTTTCATCGGCCCCGAGCGTTGTCGCTCCAGCTCCTCGGGTGCCAGCGTGGCCAGGCTGTCGAAGAACAGCCGGTCGGCCCAGCGTTTGTAGCGGGTCAGAAGCTGAGTGGTGGCCAGGTTGATCACGGAGCACCTCCGGGCGAGCACAGATGTCGTTCTGGATGCGGCTTTATAGCAATCCAGTAGACACCTGCAAAGGCTCCCCGGGAAGGCTTTATGCCGCAGCGTACGCAGGGTAGTCGATATACCCGGCAGCACCGCCGCCATAGTAGGTGTCGCGATCCGGCACCGTCAGCGGCCAGCCGTTCTTCAAGCGGGCGACCAGGTCGGGGTTGCCAATGAACGGTTGGCCGAATGCGGGCAGGTCGATCAGGCCCGCATCCACCAACGCTTGAGCGCGCTCCAGGGTCAGGTCGCCCGCCAGGATCAGGGCGGTAGAGCCCAGGTTCGCCTTGCAGCGTTGCAACAGGGCACGCAGGGCTTCTTCCTGCTTGGACGCGCTTTCGCTGGCCATGAAGAAGTGGGTTTGATCCATCACGTGCACATAGGCGATGCCGCGCTCCCCAAGGCCTTTGCACAACGCGGCATAGGTCTCGTCGATTTGCGGGTAGAGCGGCATGTCGAACAGCTGGCCGTAGGGCGAGATGCGAATGCCTACTCGCTGCTTACCGATGCGCGCAACCACCGCATCGACCACTTCGAAGACGAAGCGCAGGCGATTTTCCAGGGTGTCGGCGGCGTACTGGTCGCTGCGATCATTGACCAGCGGGTTGAGGAACTGCTCCAGCAAATACCCATTGGCACCGTGGATCTCGACGCCGTCGAAACCCGCCTCCACCGCATTACTGGCCGCCTGGGCGAAGTCCTGCACCACGCGCCGGACCTCTTCGGTGCTGAGCTGGCGCGGGGCCGAGGCCTGCACGAAGCCAGGCTCGCCGTTTTCGTCATAGCCGAAGGCGTTGGCATTTTTCGCGATTTTGCTGGTGGCACTGACAGGCGCCTTGCCGTCGATTTGAATGGAGGTATGGGACACCCGGCCCACGTGCCACAGCTGGGCGAACATACGCCCGCCCACGCTGCGCACCGAGTCGGTCACCAACTTCCAGCCGGCGATCTGCTCGGGTGTGAAAATACCGGGGTTGAAGAGATAGCCCTGCCCTTCGCGGGAAATGGGCGTGCCTTCGGAAATGATCAGCCCGGCGGTAGCCCGCTGGGTGTAGTGCAGCGCGATTTGCTCGGTCGCGATGTCTTGCGGG